>DASWQD010000070.1:0-20738 GCA_036398255.1 Gemmatimonadaceae bacterium
AGCGTATGCCTGGATGGGATTCGCAGCTGGATATTGCTGTCCAGGTCGCCGCCGCCGTCTCGCACGCTCACGAGCGCGGAGTTGTTCACCGCGACCTGAAGACCTCGAACGTCATGGTAGGCGGCACCGGCATGGCGGTCGTTCTCGATTTCGGCCTAGCCAGAAGAATTCCCGGCGTGGGAGCGGAGGCAAGCACAGTAGAAAGGACGGTGACATCGGCGGGCGCGATAGCCGGAACGCCAGCATGCATGGCACCCGAAATTCTTCGCGGACAACGGGCAGATGCACGAAGCGACGTCTGGTCGCTGGGGTTGATACTCTATGAGCTGGTAACCGGCGAACGACCATTTGCGCGATCGACGAATTTCGAGACGACGTGTGCCGTGCTTTACGGGGAAGCTCGTCCGATTGATGCAGGGATTCCGCCCGCGCTTCGCCTCGTGATCGAGCGGTGTCTCATGAAATCACCAGCCGCTCGTTACGCCACGGCAGCGGGAGTCCATGAAGCCCTCGAGAGAATGCGGAATGGATACCGCCGGAAAGGGCTTCCCCGCATGATTGTCGAAAAGCTGCGCGCCTGGACTGGCCGGCACGCAGCGTTCCTCCTGCTGCTGGTCGCCGCCGGTCTTGAGGGCTCGGTCATGGCGATGGAAGGGAGGCAGAACGAAGCCGGTTTCCATTCGATTCTGGGGGATCGCACCGGCTATGTCCCTCCAGCCAGCTGATATGGCGGCCCCGCCTGACGTTACAACCCTGCTGATGCGGTGGTCGGAAGGAGATCAGGATGCGCTTCCTCAGCTCATCCCGCTTGTCTATCAGGAATGTCGCTCAATAGCAGCAAGGCATCTTGCCTCACGATCGAACGATCTCACTCTTCAGCCGACAGCGCTCGTTCATGAGCTCTACCTCAAGCTGGTGGATCAGCGTCATGCGAGCTGGAAAAACCGGGAACAGTTTCTCGCGATATCCGCCCAGATCATACGGCGGATACTGGTCGATCATGCGCGCGCGAAGATGGCCGCCAGACGGGACTGGCGACTGCAGGTGACACTGGACAATTCCACGGCGGCAGCGGATCCTGACACCCCCGCGCTGCTGGACATTATTGCCCTCGATGAAGCGCTGGAGAAACTCGGTGCGCGTGACAAGGAGCAGCAGCGTATCGTGGAACTCCGGTTTTTCGCGGGCTTCAGCGTCGAGGAGATAGCAGCGCTGGTCGGGCGTTCCCCGCGGACGGTGAAGCGCGAGTGGCAGCTTGCAAAAGCGTGGCTGTTCCGGGAGCTGAAATAGGCGCCCCATGCCGGTATCAGAGAGGCGGCATCAGGCTGGAGGCTTCAGGCGCTGGAAACTCATTGTTGTTGCGTGTATTGCGCCGTATTCTCTCACCGGCTGAGAACACATCCAATCCGCCAGGATTGATACCGGGAGCCCCCACGACATGGTAATCTCTTTTCCAGGAGCCACGATGCGCCGCGCACTCTTGCTTGGAATCGCTGTCGTCTGCACCGCATGCAGCACCAGGGAAGCTCCGCCGGCTGATACCGCCGCGGTGGAAGCGTCACTTCCGCCGGGACGATCGCTCGGCGGCATCGCCGCCATCTGGGACGTGAATGTGAAGCCGCTCGACAGCGACAGCATTCTCACGACTTACATCCTGAACAACACGGACACAACCGGGTGGCTGTTCGCGTTCCCGGGCGAGGGGCCCATCAAGATGCGGGTGATCGACCGTGCTGGCGACACTCTCGTGGCGGAGGCTGGTCCGTTCGAGAGCAAGCTTCGTCCGGGGCTCAAGACGCGCACTGTGAGCCGTGCCGCGTTCGTTGGAAGCACGATGTCGGGCACCGTGGTGGCGCGCTACGAGACGACCGGCCCGGACTCGGTGCGGACGTACCGAATCGAGGGAACGCGTCGGTAATTCCCCAGCCCGCGCAGTTGAAGGGCTTACAGCTTATAGCAAGCAGCTACCGCAAATAGCTGGCGACTAATGGCTGTGCCTGGTGTGGCCAGGAGTCGCTTGTCGCTAGCTCTGAGCTATAGGCTTTAAGCTGTAAGCTTGCGGGGAAGGGACTACCACACACCAAAACTTCCTGCTACATTAGAAGGCTGTCTTAGAGCCACAGCGTCCCCAACTCCTGGGACGCGGGTGGTGGCCCTTGCGCGGGGCGGCCGATAAGGCGAGGAGCGCACCCGTCGGATACCACTACGACGCTAACTCCAACCGTGGTAGTTGAAACCGCGCCGCTCATGGAGAGCGCCCCGCGGCTAACGCTCAAAGGAGTATCATGGCAAAAAAGGTCACTGGATTCGTCAAGCTGCAGATCCCTGCAGGCAAGGCGAACCCGGCGCCCCCCGTCGGCACCGCTCTCGGTCCGCAGGGAATCAACATCATGGCTTTCTGCAAAGAGTTCAATGCTCGGACGCAGGGTCAGGACACGATTCTCCCGGTCGAGATCACGATCTTCGCCGACAAATCCTTCACCTTCATCACGAAGACGCCCCCCGCGGCCGTCCTCCTGAAGAAGGAAGCAGGGATTGAAAAGGGCTCCGGAGCGCCGAACCGTACCAAGGTCGGATCTGTCACGAAGGCGCAGGTGAGAAAGATCGCCGAGATCAAGCTCCCTGACCTGAACTGCGACTCGATCGAGTCGGCAATGGCGATGGTCGCCGGCGCCGCGCGCTCGATGGGCGTCGAGGTGAAGGACTGATGCGCCGTCACGGAAAGAAATACACGGCCGCCGCCGCCAGGCGCGACGTGGCCACCCGCTACCAGCCAAAGCAGGCAATCGATCTCGTCAAGTCGGCCGCGTTCGCGAAATTCGACGAGACGGTCGAAGTCGCCGTGCGCCTCGGTGTCGATCCGCGCCATGCCGATCAGGTGGTTCGCGGCACAGTCGTGCTGCCCGCCGGTACCGGTAAGTCGGTCCGCGTGCTCGTCATCGCCGCCGGTGAAAAGGCGCGTGAAGCGGAGCAGGCAGGCGCCGACTTCGTCGGCAACGAGTACATCGCGAAGATCAAGGAGAACTGGCTCGATTTCGACGTTCTCATCGCGACTCCCGACCAGATGGGCCAGCTCGGCGCACTCGGTCGCGTTCTCGGACCTCGTGGTCTCATGCCGAACCCGAAGGCAGGCACCGTGACGTTCGACGTCGCGCGCGCCGTGCGTGAGGTGAAGGCTGGAAAGATCGAGTTCCGCGTAGACAAGTCGGGCAACGTTCACGCTGCAATCGGAAAGGTCTCGTTCCCGGCCGAAGCGCTGGAAACGAACTTCACCGCGTTCATGGACCAGATCGTTCGGGCCAAGCCCGCTGCGGCCAAGGGCGTCTACGTCCGCACCGTCGCCATCTCGAGCACGATGGGCCCTGGCGTCGCGATCGACACAACTCCTTACCGGTAAGCCACCATGAAGAGAACCGACAAGGAGCAGCTCGTCAGCGATCTCAGAGACAAGCTCCAGAATTCAAAATCACTGTACTACACTGACTTCACGGGACTCAACGTGAAGCGCATGACCGATCTTCGCCGCCGCCTCAAGCGCGCCGGTGTCGATTACGTCGTGATCAAGAACACGTTGGCGCTTCGCGCAGTCAACGAAAGCGGACTCGTCGGTGAGCGGCTCAAGGGCCCGACTGGTCTGGTGCTCGGCGCGGATCCGGTCGCGGCTGCGAAGGTGCTCTCGGATTTCGCGAAAGAGAACGAGCAGAAGCCCCAGGTCAAGGGCGGACTGCTCGAAGGGAAGGCGATCGACTCGGCGCAGATCAAGCAGCTCGCGTCGCTTCCGTCCCGCGAGCAGATGCTGGCAGATCTTGGTGCCGGCTTGCAGTCCCCGATGGCCGCCTTCGTCGGCGCGCTCAACGGGCTTCTTTACATGTTTGCAGGCGCGCTCGACGCGCTCAAGTCACAGCGCGAAGGCGCCTAATTTTTCCGGAGAAATACAACAATGGCCAACGCAACCATGAGCAAGGATGAGATTCTCGACGCTATCGGCAACATGTCGGTGTTCGAGCTCGCCGAGCTGATCGAGTCGTTCAAGAGCAAGTTCAACGTCACCATCTCGGCCGCCGCTCCGGCCGCGCCCGCCGCTGGCGGAGCCGGTGCCGCACCCGCCGCCCAAGCCGAAGAGCAGACCGAGTTCGAGGTCAAGCTCAAGGACGCAGGCGCGAAGAAGATCCAGGTCATCAAGGTCGTGCGCGAGCTGACCGGCCTCGGACTGAAGGAGGCAAAGGATCTCGTCGACGGTGCACCGAGCACCGTGAAGGCCGGCGTCTCGAAGGACGATGCCGCCTCGATGAAAGCCAAGCTCGAGGAGCAGGGCGCCGTCGTCGAAGTGAAGTAAGGGTCCGGGGACTGCCGGCCGGCTTACCGGCCGGCGCCCTCAACCCTCACTCTCACTTCGACGATATGCATCGAATTCCGCGTCGCTTCTACAACCGAAGTTCCTCCATTCGCTCCAACCCTCGCCTCCCGAAAATTTCGGGAGAAAAGGGCGTGGAGCTGTCTGCGCCTCACGCAGTAGGTGAATAAATGCCAGAACTGATGAAAGAAATCTCTTTCGCCAAGCTCGACCAGGGCATGAGCATGCCCCATCTGCTCGACATCCAGACGCGCGCGTTCGAATCGCTGCTGCAGCTGGATGCGGCATCGATGAACCGCGAGGATATCGGGCTCGAGCGCGTCTTCAAGGATCTTTTCCCGATCACGGACGTCCACGAGAACTTCTCGCTGGAGTTCAAGAGCTACACGCTCGGTGATCCCAAGTACTCCGTCGCCGAATGCATCGAGCGCGACATGACGTATTCGGCGCCGCTCAAGGCGACGCTGCAGCTCGTCATCTTCGAGGAGACCGAAGCGGGCAAGCGCCCGAAGAACATCATCGAGAAGGAAGTCTACCTCGGTGAGCTTCCGCTCCTCACGCCGCTCGGAACGTTCGTCATCAACGGCGCAGAGCGCGTCATCGTGAGCCAGCTGCACCGCTCCCCCGGAGTGGTGTTCGAGGAATCCACGCACCCGAACGGACAGCGCCTCATCTCCGCGCGCATCATTCCGTTCCGCGGATCGTGGGTCGAGTTCACGGTGGACATTCACGACGTCATCTACGTTCACATCGACAAGAAGAAGAAGTTTCCGGCAACCGCGCTGCTGCGCGCGTTCGGCTACGGAACCAACTCCTCGATTCTGCGCCTCTTCTTCGGCGAGCGCGAGCTCGACCTGGTGAAGAAGCGCGAGAGCCGCACCGACCAGCGCGAAGTCCTCGGCGCAATCATCGCCGAGAACATCACGCTTGCCGGTGAGGCGGTCGATCCGAATGCACCGCGCCTCAAGACCAAGAAGGCACGCACTCAGCTCGAGCGCGATCAGTCGGAGCTCGCCGTGCAGGAAGGCGATGAGCTCACGGAAGAGGTGTACAACCGTCTGCGCCGTCTGAAAATCGACAAGGTCAAGGTGTTCGCGTCATACACGATGATCGATCTCCGTGACGAGATGGATGCAATCGAGCGTGGAGAGCGCGCTGACGGCCGCCGTGTGATCGCGGTGGACGTCGTCGATGCAGAGACCGGTGAAGTCATCGCCGAGTGCGGCGACAAGCTCACCGACACCGTGATCAAGCGCCTCCGCAAGCAGGAGATCAACAAGGTCCAGGTGTTCGTCACGTCGGGCCGCGCCGAGTCGATGCTCATCAAGAACACGCTGGCGAAGGATCCGACGCACGCAGAAGAGGAAGCACTCAAGCAGATCTACTCGCTGCTCCGTCCGGGCGATGCGCCCAACCGCGAGACGGCGAAGCAGGCGCTCGAGCGTCTGTTCTTCTCGCCGAAGCGCTACGACCTCGGCCGCGTCGGCCGCTACAAGATCAACCAGCGCCTTCTCACGAACCGCCCTGCAAGCGAGACGGTTCTCACGAAGGAGGATTTCGTCGCGATCATCCGCTATCTCATGGAGCTCCACGAGGGACGCGGCTACACGGACGACATCGATCATCTCGGCAACCGGCGCATCCGCTCGGTCGGCGAGCTGATCGCGAACCAGTTCTCGGTCGGTCTCTCGCGCATGGCGCGCCTCGTCAAGGAGCGCATGTCGATCAACACCGATCCCGAGAAGATTTCTCTCGACGATCTCGTGAACGCGCGCACGGTGAGCGCGGTGATCCAGGCATTCTTCGGATCGTCGCAGCTGTCGCAGTTCATGGATCAGACGAACCCGCTCGCCGAGCTGACGCACAAGCGTCGTCTCTCGGCGCTCGGTCCCGGTGGCCTCACGCGTGAGCGTGCCGGCTTCGAAGTCCGCGACGTGCACTACTCGCAGTACGGCCGCATGTGTCCCATCGAGACGCCTGAAGGTCCGAACATCGGACTCATCACCTCGCTCGCCTGCTTCGCGCAGGTGAACGACCTCGGATTCATCGAGACGCCGTACCGCGTCGTGAAGAACGGCAAGGTCACCGATGAGATCTCGTGGCTCGATGCGAACCGCGAAGAAGACATCATCATCGCGCAGGCAAACGCGCGCCTGAACCCCGATGGCTCGTTCGTCGAGGATCTCGTGCTCTGCCGCCAGCGTGGTGACGTTCCGCTCGTCAATCCGAACCGCATCGACTACATGGACGTTGCTCCCGAGCAGCTCGTGTCGATCGCCGCGGCCCTGATTCCGTTCCTCGAGCACGACGACGCCAACCGCGCGCTCATGGGATCGAACATGCAGCGGCAGGCCGTTCCTCTTCTCAATCCGCGCACTCCGCTCGTCGGAACCGGACTCGAGGAGAAGGTGGCGCGCGATTCCGGCGCGGTCATCATCGCGCAGCGCTCGGGCACCGTGACGAGCGTGACCGCCGATGAGATCATCGTCGACACCGGAACGGGCAGCGAGGGGAAGAAGAAGGACGCAGACCGTCCGCTCTCCCGCCTCACGCAGCACGACCGCTACAAGATCAAGAAGTACTGGAGAACCAACCAGGACACCGCCATCAACCAGCGTCCGATCGTACGTCGCGGACAGAAAGTGAAGGCGGGTGACGTTCTCGCTGACGGAGCATCGACCGAATTCGGCCAGCTCGCGCTCGGTGCGAACGTGACGGTCGCGTTCATGCCCTGGTACGGACACAACTTCGAGGACGCCATCGTTCTCTCCGAGAGACTGGTGAAGGAAGACGTCTACTCCTCGATCCACATCCAGGAGCTCGAGCTGCACGTGCGCGACACCAAGCGCGGGCAGGAAGAGATCACTCGCGAAATTCCGAACGTCGCTGAAGAAGCGCTGACGGATCTCGACGAGCGCGGAATCGTGCGCATCGGCGCGCACGTGAAGCCGGGCGACATCCTCGTCGGCAAGATCACTCCCAAGGGTGAGACGGAGCTCTCGCCTGAAGAGAAGCTCCTCACCGCGATCTTCGGCGAGAAGGCGAAGGACGTAAAGGATTCATCGCTCAAGGTTCCGCCGGGAATGGAAGGCGTCGTGATCGACGTCAAGATCTTCTCGCGCGTCGACGACCAGGTCGTCGAGAAGGATCGCGGCGAGAGAATCGGTGAGATCCGCCGCCTCGAGGGCGAGGAGAAGATCCGCGTGAACGAAGTTCGTGACGCGGAGCTCGTCGAGCTGCTCGAGGGTCAGACGGTTGCGCTCGCCCTCAAGAGCGGCACGGTCGAGGAAGCAATTCCGTCAGGCACCAAGCTGACTGCCGCGGTACTCGGCGATCTCAAGCTTTCGACTCTCGACCTCAAGACGTTCCGTCTCGAGAACAAGTCGGTGAACGAGAAGATCCGCACCATCATCGATGCGGCCAACGACGAGAAGGCCAAGCTCGAAGAGAAAGCGGAAGAGAGAATCGACAGAGTGCTTCAGCCGGATGAGCTGCCCCCGGGCGTCATCCAGCTGGTGAAGGTCTACATGGCCGAGAAGAGAAAGGTCTCGGTCGGCGACAAGATGGCGGGACGCCACGGCAACAAGGGTATCGTTGCCCGCATCGTTCCCGAGGAAGACATGCCGTTCCTTCCCGATGGAAGGCCGGTGGACATCGTCCTGAACCCGCTCGGCGTGCCGAGCCGAATGAACGTCGGTCAGATTCTGGAGACGCACCTCGGCTGGGCGGCGCGACTGCTTGGCTTCTATGCGAAGACTCCGGTCTTCCAGGGAGCGAACGAGCGCGAGATCGGACTGCTTCTCAAGCTCGCGGCAGTGACGTGGGTGAGAGATGCGCTCGACCTTCGCACTCCGGGAGTCACCATCACTGACGAAGAGATTCGCGGCGTCATTGCCGACACCCGCCACGACGTGGTGAGTGAAGGCGAGCGTGTCGAGCTTCTCGTTGACGCGACGATCAACGATCTCGCCAAGCGTGGAGTTTCGCCCGAGACGCGCGACGTTTACAACCGAATTCGCGACTTCATCAGCTCCGCGGCAAAGGAGCTGGCCGAGCGCGAGTACGCCGAGCTCGACAACCAGATCGCCTTCCATAACACCGATGGCGCCGAGGGAGCAGAGGCCGGGGAGGAAATCCCGGCCGCGATGAAGCAGCAGTTCAGGAATGCTTCGAATCAGATTACGAAGCGCCGCGGTGCGGACGAGTCGTCGAGGCTCGGCGCTCTCGAGCTCCCCGCGCTCGCTGCGTCGCTCGGCACGAAGTCGGACATCGACGTCGATCAGGCGGCGGGTGAGCTGATGCGCCTCGCGGGAATCTCCGCGGGTGGAAAGGTTCGCCTCCGCGACGGAAGAACGGGCGAGACGTTCGCAAACCCGGTCACCGTCGGCGAGATCTACATGCTGAAGCTCTCGCACCTGGTGGACGACAAGATTCACGCACGCTCGATCGGACCGTACTCCCTCGTCACGCAGCAGCCGCTGGCGGGCAAGGCGCAGTTCGGTGGCCAGCGCTTCGGAGAGATGGAAGTGTGGGCGCTCGAAGCGTACGGCGCAGCGCACACGCTGCAGGAAATTCTCACCGTCAAGTCCGACGACGTGAACGGACGCTCGAGAGTGTACGAGGCGATCGTGAAGGGGCAGAACCTTCCGGAGCCCGGCATTCCAGAGTCGTTCAACGTGCTCGTTCAGGAATTGAAGGCGCTCGGCATCCACGTGAGCATGGGAGCGAACGTGGCGAGCGGGTATGGGCTGGGCAACAATGGCTCCGCGATGGGCAACGGCAACGGGAGCGAGGAGTAATAGATGATTGATTTTCGCAGCTCGCGCGAGACCCGCGCGTCTTCGTTCGATTACATCCAGGTCCGCATCGCCTCGCCTGAGGAGATGCGCGGACCGAAGGATCCAAAGGAGCGTGAGAGACTCGAGATGTCGGGTCTCCGCACGTGGTGGTCATGGGGCGAGGTACTGAAGCCCGAGACCATCAACTACCGCTCCTTCAAGCCGGAGAAGGACGGTCTCTTCTGCGAGCGGATCTTCGGACCCGTGAAGGACTGGGAATGCCACTGCGGCAAATACAAGAGAATTCGCTATCGCGGAGTGATCTGCGACCGTTGCGGCGTCGAAGTGACTCTTGCCCGCGTTCGTCGCGAGCGCATGGGCCACATCGAGCTCGCCGTCCCCGTCGCCCACATCTGGTTCTTCAAGACTCTTCCGAGTCCGATGGGGAACCTCGTGGACCTGACTCTCCGTGACCTCGAGAAGGTCGTCTACTACTCGAATTACGTCGTCATCGATCCGGGCGAGCAGGATGTCATGCAGAACGAGCTGCTCGACGAGGATCGCTATCTCGATCTCAAGCAGAAAGCGAAGGAAGAGAACGACACCGCGTTCCTCGCCGACATCGGCGCGCCCGCGGTTCGCGAGCTGCTGAAGCGCATCGACGTCGACAAGGTTGCGGAGGAGCTCCGCGCCGGACTCGTCGACGAGAGCTCGCAGCACCGCAAGAAGCAGATGCTCAAGCGCCTGAAGGTCGTGGATGCATTCCGCAACTCCGGCGACTCGGGCAACACGCGCAACAAGGCCGAGTGGATGATCATGGACGTGATCCCGGTGATTCCGCCGGATCTTCGTCCGCTCGTTCCGCTCGACGGCGGCCGCTTCGCGACGTCGGATCTCAACGATCTCTATCGCCGCGTAATCAACCGCAACAACCGGTTGATGAAGCTCATCTCGCACCGCGCTCCGGAAGTCATTCTTCGCAATGAGAAGAGAATGCTTCAGGAAGCAGTCGATGCACTGTTCGACAACGGTCGCCGCTCCAAGGCGATCCGTGGTCGCGGCAAGCGTCCACTGAAGTCGCTGTCCGACATGCTCAAGGGCAAGCAGGGAAGATTCCGTCAGAATCTTCTCGGCAAGCGCGTCGACTACTCCGGCCGTTCAGTAATCGTCGTCGGTCCCGAGCTCAAGCTGCACCAGTGCGGATTGCCCAAGGCGATGGCCTTGGAGCTCTTCAAGCCGTTCATCATTCACAAGCTCGTCGAGAAGGGAATCGCCGAGACGGTGAAGCGCGCCAAGAAGATCGTGGAGAAGGAATCTCCCGAGGTTTACGAGATCCTCGAAGAGATCATTCGCGATCATCCGGTGCTCCTCAACCGCGCGCCGACCCTTCACAGGCTCGGCATCCAGGCTTTCGAGCCGGTGCTCGTCGAAGGAAAGGCCATTCGTATTCACCCCCTGGTCTGCGCCGCGTTCAACGCCGACTTCGACGGTGACCAGATGGCCGTGCACGTTCCGCTCTCGTTCGAGGCTCAGCTCGAGTGCCGTCTGCTCATGCTGTCGTCGAACAACATCCTCAAGCCGTCTGACGGACGCCCCGTTGCCGAGCCTTCACAGGATATCGTGCTCGGCTGCCACTTCGCGACCAAGGCGCCGTCTGATTTCGAGAAGGCAGTCAGGAATGCCCGTCGCTACAGCAATGTGGCGGAGGTCGAAGTCGGTCTCGCACAGGGCAGGCTCAACTTCCACTCGGCAATCAAGTTCTGGGTGAACGATTTCGAGGGAGCGCGGTGGGTCGACACGACCGCCGGTCGCGCGATGTTCAACGCGATCATTCCCCCCGAGCTCGGATACCAGAACCGCGACATGAAGAAGAAGGCTCTTGGCGAGCTGGTCTTCGAGTCATATCGGAGAACGGGTCTCAAGGGCACGGTGCCGTTCCTCGATCGTCTGAAGGAATTCGGATTCCGCAACGCGACGCGCGGTGGAATCTCGATCGGCATCGAAGATCTGCACATCCCGGCCGAGAAGGAGCCGCTGCTGCAGGAAGCGACTGAGCGCGTCGAGCGTTTCCAGCGCGCCTACCAGACCGGTAACATCACGAACGGCGAGCGCTACAATAAGGTCATCGACACGTGGACCCACGCGAACTCGGACATCGCAGACGCGATGGTGCGCGCGATGGCGAAGTCCAACGACGGGTTCAACCCCGTGTTCATGATGTTCGATTCAGGCTCTCGTGGATCGCGCGACCAGATCCGACAGCTCGCGGGAATGCGCGGACTGATGGCGAAGCCGCAGAAGAAGCTCACCGGTGGAATTGGTGAAATCATCGAGAGCCCGATCAAGTCGAACTTCCGCGAAGGTCTTTCAGTGCTCGAGTACTTCATCTCGACGCACGGTGCGCGTAAGGGTCTCGCCGACACAGCTTTGAAAACCGCTGACGCCGGTTACCTCACGCGCCGTCTCGTTGACGTCGCGCAGGACGTGACGATCACCGAGGAGGATTGCGGCACCATTCTCGGCCTCGAAGTCGGAGCGCTGAAGGAAGGTGAGGACATCATCGAGCCGCTGGCCGAGCGCATTGTCGGTACGGTTGCGGCCGAGGATATCGAGGATCCGCACGAAACAGATCATTCGGGTCGTCGCACGCTGATGGCGGAAGCCGGACAGCTGATCGACGAAGAGATGGCCCGTCAGATCGAGGATTCAGGAATCGAGACCGTTCGCATCCGCTCCGTGCTCACGTGCGAAGCGAAGCGCGGTCTGTGCCAGATGTGCTACGGTCGTAACCTCGCCACCATGTCGATGGTGGATAAGGGTGAGGCCGTCGGCATCATCGCGGCGCAGTCGATCGGTGAGCCGGGCACGCAGCTCACGCTCAGAACGTTCCACATCGGTGGAACGGCGGCTCGTATCGCCGAGCAGACTGCGAGAAAGTCGAAGGTGGACGGTGTGATCGAGCTCGGTGACCGTCTGGTGTCGGTCATCAACGCGGAGGGACTGCAGATCGTCACTTCGTACGAGGGCGAGCTGACGATCCGCGCGGCGAGCGACAACAAGGTCGGCGCGCGGCTCCAGGTTCCTCTCGGAGCGACGCTGATGGTGAAGGACGGGGAAGAGGTGAAGAAGGATCAGGTGATCTTCACCTGGGATCCGTATTCCAATCCCATCATCTCCGACGTAGAGGGCACGATCCGCTTCGTGGATCTCGTGCCCGACGAGTCGGTGTCGGAAGAGCTCGACGAGCTCACGGGACTTCGCCAGACGGTCGTCATCGAAGACCGCGAGAAGAAGCTCCATCCGCACATCGAGATCTGGGAGACCAAGGGCGCGAAGGAAAAGCGTCTGCGCGACTTCGTGATCCCGGTGGGCGCACAGCTCACCGTCGAGGACGGCCAGCGGATCAACGCCGGAACCATTCTCGCCAAGGTCAGCCGTGAGGCTTACAAGACTCGCGACATCACCGGTGGTCTGCCGCGTGTCGCCGAGCTGTTCGAGGCGCGCAAGCCGAAGGATCCGGCCACTGTGTCGGAGATCGACGGAATAGTCCGCTTCGGCGAGATCAAGCGCGGCAAGCGCGAGATCTTCGTTCGTCCGACGACGATGCGGAACGGACAGCAGGTTCCTGACGATCAGGCAGAGGAGCACACGTACGAGGTTGGAGCGGGCAAGCACCTTCGCGTGCACGAGGGCGATCGCGTAAGAGCTGGAGATCGCCTGTCGGAAGGCCCGGTCAATCCGCACGACATCCTGCGCATCAAGGGACCGCGCGCAGTGCAGGAGTATCTGCTCAACGAAGTGCAGGAGGTTTACCGCCTGCAGGGCGTGAAGATCAATGACAAGCACATCGGTGTCATTGTGAGGCAGATGCTTCAGAAGGTGCGTGTTCTCGATTCCGGCGAGACTTCGTTCCTCGAAGGCGAGCACGTGGACAAGCAGGCTTTCCGCGATGCCAACGAGAAGGCGAAGAAGAAGAAGGAGACTCCTGCTTCATCGGAGCCGCTCCTCCTCGGAATCACCAAGGCATCACTCACGACGCAGTCGTTCATCTCGGCGGCTTCGTTCCAGGAGACCACGCGAGTTCTCACCGACGCGGCGATCCGCGGCGCGAGGGACGAGCTGATGGGCCTCAAGGAGAACATCATCATCGGTCACCTCATTCCCGCGGGAACCGGCATGTACCGGTACCAGGAAGTGGATATCGAGGGCGCGCCGACTCCTCCGGAGCCGGAAGTGTTCGCGGAGCCGACTATCGCGGAGATTCTCGCGGAGCCGGATCTCGAGGACGATCTCCTGCCCAAGGCGGGAGCGCTGCCGAAGGGGTTCAGCCTCGACGACGAGGATTGATTCTCTCGCAACGGAGAAAGGAAAGGGGAGCGCTTCGGCGCTCCCCTTTCTTTTTCGGCGTCCGGCTTCGGGCTGCGGGCAGCCGGCTTACTTCACAACTCAGAACAGACCGTGCAATCGGCCGCGGGCTTAGTCGGCGGTCGGCTTTGGGCCAACGTCAACGGAGCCCTCGCGGGATCGAATTCCGTTCAACCGGTTCTTAAGTCCGTGCAGCATTTTCCTTACCTGGACGAGTCCCGCGCCATGATCAGGTGAGCTTCGAGTTCATTTGCTGAATTCACGGCGGTATTGAGGTACTGAGCAAACTTGCGATCGCTCGGCTGGTTGCGACCTTCAACTATGTTGGCGTCGATCGACATCACAGCGCGAATGATTTGACTGCGCAACGACGTATGCTCTGCCCCCCTGATGCGATGCGTGACATCGTGAACCGCGAGTACGAGATCATGAGCCTTTTGCCAAACCTTCAGTTTTCGAAAATCAGCCATGCTGCAGGATGCATTGGGTGATGAGCTTCGGAACATCCAGGTCTCACCCACGTAACTCTTTCCGCTCAAGCCCAAAGCAGGCCGCCGACCAAGCCCGCAGCCGATTGCACGGTCTGTTCTGAGTTATGAAGTCAGCCCGCTGCCCTAGCCCTAAGCCGCAGCCGCTTTGATCGCCTACGTAGGGTTACGTATTCGATTTGTCCGCCGAACCACAGAGGTTTCTTTGCGTAAAACTCAACAGAGGAATCCAAATGCGGAGCTTCATGATGGAACTATGTGGTCGGCTGCCGGAGAAAGGAATGAATCGCATCCATATCGCAGTCGCCGCCACGCTCATTGCGATCGTCCCGGTCCCGTCGGAAGCGCAATTCGTAACTCAGCTTCAGGACGGTCTGCGCGTTCGGATTGTTCGTAACAATGGCAAGGCGACCGTGGGATTCATCTCTGCGAGAACGAACGACTCGCTTACGATTATCGGCGCTAAAGGCCGGGCTCCTGTACAGACCTTCTCGCTCAGCGACGTATCTCACGTCGATATCAGTCGCGGCAAGAGCCGGGCAAAGGGAGCGGCACTGAAGGGATTGATGGGCTTGGGAGTTGGAGCCCTCGCCGGCGGCCTCCTCGGCGCCGTGACGTATACAGATGCCGAATGTGAGCCCGGACCGGACAACTGGTGTCTATTTGACTGTCTCGTAGTCTGCAGCCGAGGTCAGGCCGCGATCTTCGCAGGCGCGCTCGGGAGCGGGGCAGGCCTGCTCATCGGGACGGCAATCGGAATTGCCACCGGATGGGAGCGATGGGAGGCCGTACCCGCCCGCATCCGGTGAGGAATTCCGCCGCGCTCACTGGAATACGACGGGCGTGCCCTTCGCTACCATCCGGCCGAGCGCGACGGCGTCCCAGTTAGTCAGCCGAACGCAGCCGTGCGAGTTCGAATACCCGATCGTCTCTGGAGCGGAGCTGCCGTGAATTCCGTAGTGAGGCTTCGACAGCGCCATCCACACCACGCCTACCGGCGAGTTCGGCCCCTTTGGAAGACGCGCCTCCGGCTTCTTGTCGGAAACTTCGGCGAACAGGGTCGGCTGGTAATGGAACGTCGGGTTCCACGCGATGTTCGTAACGCGAAAGTCACCAGTCGGCGAAGGGTCGTATCCACCTCCCAGTGTCGATGGGAAGTGCGCGAGAATCGTCCCTGCGGAATCGACCGCATGCGTCCAGAAGCCGCTTCGTGACACGATGATTCGCGCGATACCCGTCGTCTTCGGAGCGGTGGAATCCGCCGACACCACCTCCACGTTCGGTACCGCCAGTGCGGTTCCGGCCTGGAGACTGTCGAGAGACACACCCGGGTTCAGCTGCGCGAGGAGCCTCTGCGAGGTGTGAAACTTCTCGGCGATGCCTTCGGCGGCCGAGGAGTAGCAGAGACACTGAAGCTTGGCCTGCTCGTAGACGTTGTCGGGAATCTTCATGAAGGGTCCCTTGACGTCGTCAGCGGTGACGGTGTACTGCGTGACTATCGTGCCGGCGCTGGTGCCGGCCAGACGTGTCCACGTTGCCTGATCGATGACCGCAATGGAATCACTCGCGGTTGCCGAGTCCGCGGAAGTCGACGATCGAAAGAATGCGAGCGCTTTCGCTGCATTGTCGCCCCACATTCCGTCGATGATGCCGGGAGAAAAGCGTGCCCGGTCGAGCAGCACCTGCACCTGGAGCGCGAGCGATCCCCGCTTCGGCACCCTGACGGGGAATCGCGTGACTCTCGCGTTCGCAGTCTTTTCCGAGATCTGGCCATACACCGAGTCGTCCGCGGGCGACGCGGAATAACGCGCACCGACTCCGGCTGTATCGAGCGAGAATGCCTCATATGACGGAAACGTTATGTCGGACGAATCGGCCATCTGCGCAGCCGCGGCGGCCGAGTCCTTTTTTCTGTTCGCCGATTCATCGTCCTTGAACTCGATGCAGGCGGATGCGGCGGCGATTGCGGCGAGCATCCATGCCTTCAGAATGATCTGTCTCATGGATGCAGACTGCATTCAATTTCGGGGCCCGTCGCCGTCCCACCGGGCGAGCGTCTCAGACAATTGCGATTGCGATCAACGATCTCCTCACTTGAACTGTACCGGCGTCCCCGCGTCTACCAGATCGGAGAGCCGCAGCGCATCCCAGTTGGTGAGCCGGACACAGCCGTGTGAGTTGGCGTAGCCGATCGTCTCCGGCGACGACGTGCCGTGAATTCCATAGTGCGGCTTGGACAACGACATCCAGACACGCCCCACGGGAGAATTAGGACCGGGACGCAGCTTCGCTTCCGGCTCGTGATCCGGCACTTCGGCGAAGAGCTTGGGCTGATACCTGAAGGTTGGATCGCGCGCGACGTACGTGACCTTGTAGTCGCCAGTGGGAGACGGGTCATAGCCCGCCCCGAGCGTCGAAGGGAAGTGGTAGATGATCTTCCCCGCGGAGTCCACAGCGTGGGTCCAGAAGTGTTTCTTCGAAATGATCACGCGGGCGATGATCGCGGTATCCTGAGGCAGCGCCGCGTTGTCGGCTTCGACATTTGGAACGACGATCGTCATTCCTCGCTGGAGCCGTTCCAGGTTCACGCGCGGATTCAGGTCGGCAAGAAGCTTTTTCGAGCTGTGGAATCTCTCAGATAGCTCTTCGATGGCCGATGCGTAACAGAGGCAGGGGAGCTTCTCCTGCTTGTAGACGTCCTCTGGTATTACGGTGAATGGCCCATCGAGATCGTCGGCCGTCAGCCTGTAGCGTCGCAGCAGTGGCTTGGACCGGGCAGCTCTGCGAAGCCGTGTGTATGTCTCGGCGTCAACCGATTTCACAGCGGGCGGTGAGTCGCCCTGGAGCCGGTCATTGTCGCCGGGCTTCGTGAAGAAGGTTATCGCTTTCGCTGCATTGAGGCCCCACGCGCCGTCGATGATACCGGGTGAAAACCCGGCGCGATCGAGCAGGATCTGGAGGTGCAGCGCAATCGGGCCGCTCTTCGGTATGCGCAGCGGGAACTTGTTCTGCGTTGCCTCGACCGTCTTTTCGGAATATGGGCGGCGGACAATCGAGTCTTTTACGCTCTTCGCCTGCGCCGGGAGCGCGATGGGTGCCGCAAGCAGTGCGAGCAACGCCAGCGCACGAGAAATTCGCCTAAGCTGTATCATTGTCCTGAATAAGTTCAATTTCGGGGCCGTTTCCAACCCTGCTTCGCACAGCCGCATCCGCATGGCGTTCGACTTTCTTCGAAGACGAGTCAATCGCAGCGCGCTTCGCTCTCTCAGGGAGCGCGGCTCTCACGTGGATCGATTCAAGCTCACCTCACGCCAGCGGATTCGCGAGACGCTGCTTGCCGACGAGGAGATCGCCAAAGCCGTAGCGGTACACGCGAAGGAGAACGATCTCCAGAAAAGCGCGGTGTGGCGAAAGGTCGAGGAGTACATCGACGAGATCGTCCCGTTCTTCAACATCCTCGCCTATTACCGCTTCGGGTACTTTGTGAGCCGAACGCTGCTGCACATGTTCTACAAGGTATCTGCCGAGCAGCACGGCGACCGCGGCGCATCTTCGCTCCCGAAGGATGCCATCGTCGTGTACCTGATGAATCACCGCTCCAACGCCGACTACGTCCTAGTTGGATATGTGCTCACCGGCAGGGTTGCAATCTCGTACGCAGTCGGCGAATGGGCGCGCGCATTTCCACTCGAGCACATCTTCAAGAGCTTCGGCTCCTATTTCGTGCGGCGAAAATTCCGCGAGCCGCTCTATCACAAGGTTCTCGAGCGCTACGTTCAGCTCATCACCAAGAACGGCGTAACGCAGGGCATTTTCCCCGAGGGTGGACTGAGCCGCGATGGCAAGCTGAGATCTGCCAAGATTGGATTGCTCGACTACGTAATTGGTGTCGCACGCGATCCTGCCTATCGCAGCCGCATCTACCTGGTTCCCGTCGCGATCAACTACGACCGGGTTCTCGAGGACCGCTCACTTCTGCGCGAGCTCGCCGTAACCGAAGGGCAGAGAACTCCGCCGAAGCGAACGCAGCTGGCGGAGGTAGCGAGATATCTGTGGTGGAATTCCGCGAGGCTCGTAGTCCGGAAGTGGAAGCGTTACGGGCGCGCCGCGGTGACCATCGGCGAGCCCGTGCCGCTCGAGCCCTGGTTCGATGCGCAGGACGCGACGGGCGAGCCGATCTTCGAGCTCCCGAGACACGAGCGTCTCGCCCTCGTGCAGGTGTTGTGCGACGACATGATGTCACGGATCGGCTCGATCATTCCCGTGACGCCGGTCTCGCTTGCCTGCGCGGCCATACAGTCGCTGGACAGCGACTTCATCGCGAAGGAGAAGCTGATCGAGCGGATGAGCGACATGAGAGAAGTGCTCGCCGAGCTCAACGCGCGCACCATTCGATCCGAGGGTCCGATCGAGGAAACGTTCGACCGCGCGTGGAAGATGTTGAGCATGCGGCGGATGCTGGTGGACGTCGGCGACGGATACGCAGTTCTGCCCCGCAATCGCGGTCTGATCAGTTATTATGCAAACTCGATCTGCCATCTCCTCGGCCCCTTCGCGGAAGGCGTTCGAAAACGCGATACGCTCCCCGCGCTGAGAGGATGGCTCGAAGGCGGGCGACGCACTCCCGTTTCCTGAGGGGGCCGGTTGACTCCAACCCCTGAACTGGGTTAATCTTACAGGCTACCCTGCCCACGTTCTGGCAGGGCCAATTTCAAAGAACCTCAGCAGCCTGAATGCCGACAATCAATCAGCTCGTCCGGCAAAGCCGCCGCGACGTCCAGAAGAAAGAGAAAGCTCCTGCCCTCAAGTCCAACCCCCAGAAGCGCGGGGTCTGCACTCGTGTCTACACCACCACCCCCAAGAAGCCCAACTCGGCGCTTCGCAAGGTGGCCCGTGTCCGCCTGACCAACGGCTTCGAAGTCACGGCATACATCCCCGGTGAAGGGCACAACCTGCAGGAGCACTCGATCGTGCTGATTCGCGGCGGCCGTGTGAAGGACCTTCCCGGCGTCCGCTACCATATAGTTCGCGGCTCGCTCGACGCCTCGGGCGTCAACGGGCGCAACAAGAGCCGCTCCAAGTACGGGACAAAGAAGCCCAAAGCCGGAGCTTCCGCCGGAGGGAAGAAGTAAATGAGCCGTCGCAAGAAGTCGGTAAAGCGCCCCATCCTGCCCGATGCGCGCTACGACAGCCAGACCGTCTCGAAGTTCATCAACGCCATCATGTACCAGGGCAAGAAGTCCACGGCAGAGCGTATCTTCTACGATGCGATGGACCTCGTGGAGTCGCGCACCTCGCAGAGCGGCGTAACGATCTTCAAGCAGGCGCTCACCAACCTGAAGCCCGCGGTCGAAGTGAAGTCACGCCGCGTCGGTGGTGCAACGTACCAGGTGCCGGTCGAGGTTCGCCCCGATCGCCGCACTGCTCTTGCAATGCGCTGGCTCATCACGTTCTCCCGCAGCCGCGGCGAGAAGTCCATGGCCGAGAAGCTCGCTGCAGAGGTGATTGCCGCGTCCAAGGGCGAAGGCAACGCCATCAAGAAGAAGGAAGACACGCACCGCATGGCGGAAGCGAACAAGGCGTTCGCGCACTATCGCTGGTAATCAGAAATTCAAGCTAAAGGCCCCGCTCGAATCATCGAGCGGGGCCTTTCTCTTTTGTCGTAGCTATTCGATGGATGACGCTCTAGGTTCCAATGAAAGAGCGGCTGATCAAGCGCGTCGGCGGCTGTACACAGGGACATCATGCTACGGACGCAGCCTGCTCGCCATGAAGAGCCATACTTTCATCACGCCTCGACGGGCGACGACTTCGAAGAAGCGCTTCGTCATGCGGCTCGAGCCAATCGACAGTCGATGGACCAGCTGCACCTCTCCATTCGCCACTGCATGGCGAGCCTCCGCGGAGACGGCATGCAGTGCGAGGCAGCCCTGCTGACGATGAAAGCATTCGTCCGCGACGTTTGTCTCAAGCACAAGCGGCGCGGGTCGACAGAAATGCTCCATTCGGACTACCTCATGGATCAGGTCGTTCGCTGGTGCATCTCCGAGTACTACGCCGTGTGTCCTCCGGAATCGCTCCCGGAGTCCTGAGGTGTTCGACAACTATGCGGATTCAGCTTCGCCGTCCCTCGGGGGGATGCTCGACGCGGCACTCGACCGCTCGATCACAACTTCCCTCGAGTCGCTGGACTCCCTGCGGAGCGCAGTCAGGAAATATGCGCGCCAGCAACGGAATCGCGGAGTTTCCCTCGACAGCGTGATGCGCGCCGTCTCCTCTGCGCTGATGGAAGCGGAGGACGATCGGGGCAGGGATATGCACGCGAGCTCGATCCGCGACCCGAACCTCGCCCGGCAGCTTCGCGCGTGGTGCAGCGAGGACTATCTGGGCGGCGGCTGAGTCCTCCGCGCGCGATGCCCTCGCGCATTTTCCTGTTGCGGTGGCGCATCTACATGCATCGAATCCACGGGACTCCTGGCACCACCGCTCGATGCGCTCGGCTTCGCACGGTCCTGCGCCTCGCGTCCATGAACTTCCGACGGCGCTTCGGGATCCTGCCCCGGATTTCTGTCTCTCGGTTGATTCCTTGCCATTGAGTCTCCTGTATCGACGCCATCCAGCTTTGCAGCGCTCGTGCCAGCCGAAGAGTATTTTCGGGTCCATGAAACGACTTGTTCTACTCGCCGCCATGCTGGTCGCGTGCACGTCCCGGACGCAGACTGCCGCTGAGCCCGCCGCGCTCCATGACGTCAT
>DASWQD010000071.1:0-5881 GCA_036398255.1 Gemmatimonadaceae bacterium
GTATGCGAGAAGCATGATGATCCCGCCGATATAGGTGAGCGCAAGCCACTGATCGCTGATGATCCCGAAGCCGTTGTTCCACGGAAGCTTCGGCAGCACGAACCACGCGAGCGTCCACGACACGAGTCCGAACATCATCGCCGTCGCTATCGTGCGCCTCGCTGCCTTCGGATCAGCGAACACTCCATGACGTATTGAGAGCAGGCCCAGGATAAAAAGAACGAACGTGCTGCCTGGTATCAGGGCCCTCGGTTGCGACCACCTCCACCTCATGGCTTCAGCTCTTTCCTTCATCGCCTCACCGTAGGTGCCCTCCGCCTCCGCCTTCTGCAACGCCGCACGATTCGGGCTTCGCCGATAGGGACTCACGGTCGAGTACACGCTGAGCGCGATTGCCGAGAATAGCGCGAGAACGAATAGCGCGCGTGTGGACCAGTTCCGCACGAGGAGCAGCGCGACTCCCCAGAACGCATACTCGACGAGAATGTTGAGTCCGAACAGCACCTCTACCGCCACACCGAACAGGGCAAGGGCGAGCATTCTCCTGAGGAAAAGCGGAATGAGCTTCAATCCGCGGGCCTCTGCCCTTCGCATGAGGATGGCGAAGCCTGCTCCAAACAGGAACGCAAACGTCGCCCACGACTTTGTCTCCACACCCATCCATATCACCCAGCCAACGAGATCCTCGACACCCGTTGACGGGATCTCCATCAGCTGATGAAAATGGACGAGGATCATCCCGAAGAGCGCCATCCCCCTCAGGATATCGAGGGTGACAATCCGCTCGACGCGATTCACGCCGGGGGCGTCACGAAGAAGAAGGCCATGCCCAGCAGCACATAAATGGCGAGCAGCAGCACTCCCTCGAACCAGGTCGTCTCACCATCGTGCGCGATTGTATTGACCGCAAACGCGACACCGGCGATTGCGATCAGCTCCAACGGATTCCCGAATACGAGATCCATCGGACGCCCCATGAAGTACGAGACGATCACCAGCACCGGGGCGACGAGAAGCGCAATCTGAATCGTCGACCCGACGGTGATGTTGAGCGTCATGTCCATTCGGTCCTTCCGCGCGAAATAGACCGCTGACACATACTCCGCTGCATTGCCCACGACGGCGAGAACAGTGACGCCGAGGAAGAAGGTCGTGACTCCCAGCTGCTCAGACGTGCTCTCGAGCGCGCTCGAAACCATTTCCGCCTCGAGAGCCGTGACGATCGTGGCGCCCAGGAGAACTCCCAGGATCTTCGACATCGGCCACACGTCGTGAACCGGCTCCTGGTCCTTCACCTCGCTGTGGTCGCTGAATACGTCGCGATGCGTCACGAGAGAATAGATGAGGTTCAGGACGTACACGAGTATCAGAACTACCGCGACGCCAAGGCTCAGCTTCTCGTCGAGAACCGTGGCGTGCGCCACTCCGGTAACCTCTCGTTCACTGTAGTCGAACAGCGCCGGCGTCAGCAGCGCGATCACCGCGAGAATGAGCAGACTCGATAGTCGTCCGGCACTGGCTCGATTGAATTTCTGCGTCGGCCTTCCGAACGTCCCAACCACTATCGACAAGCCGAGGCCGAGCAGCGCGTTGCCGATGATGGCTCCGGTGATCTGGCCCTTCACGACGTTGGCGTGACCTTCATAGAGAACGAACAGAGCGAGTATCAGCTCGGCCAGGTTCCCGAACGTCACGTTCAGGAGCCCGCCAATCGCCGTGCCCTGCCGCTCGGCAAGATGTTCAGTGCTTTTGCGGATCAGCTCCGCAAGCGGTACGATGGCTACAACGGAAGCGGCGAATACCCACATCGGCCCTGCATGCACTACGTGCTCCAGTATCAGTGATACCGGAATCAGTATGAGCAGAAACCTGAAGATCACTTACCGGACGTCGAACGAAGGCGTTGCCGCATCATCTGACGCAACCGTCTTCCCCTCCTTGTCGCGAAGTCCGGTGAACACCATCCGGTACTTTCCTATCGGCACTCCGGTTGGGATCTCGAACAGCGTTGATACAGTGTCATCCCTGTCGAGTCGCCTCGATTCAGTCGTGCACGCTCCCCCAGCCGTGGGCCACTCGAAAGCAACCACCCAGTACTTGTTCACCTGCCTCTGAAGCTGGCGCTGGCAGAGGTTGTACTCGACAGGCTTGCTCGTGACGTTGCGTATCGTCGCTTCGCCTGTATTGCCGCGACTGTAGATCTCGCGGTTGGTCGTAATTCGATAACTCGCCGACGACCCGCCGCCTCCGCGATTGATGACGCTGCATCCCGCGGTGAAAGTCAGCGAGAGTAAGGTCAAGGCCAGCAACTTCATTCGTTTCTCCTTCTGGGGACTACTATAGATAGTGCGTCGGGGCACGCACCGGCACTACGGGAATATCCCTCGCTGCGTATAGGCCATCGCGACCTTGCTGATTGCGTTGATGAAGGCCGCGGTGCGGAGATCCACGTTGCGCTCCTTCTGGATCGTGCGCAGCTCGGCATAGGCCGAAATCATCGTCTCCTCGAGGCCGGAGTTGACCAGCTCCTCTTCTCCGGCTGCTTCGATTGCCTCGATGCGGGCGCGGTTGCTGAGCTTCTTTCCCGTCAGCGCCTCGACCGCATTGATGATCTGCTCGTTCGTGCGCTCCTGGAAACGCTTTTCCATTCTGCCGAATCGCATGTGCGAAAGATTTTTCACCCATTCAAAGTAAGAGACGGTAACCCCGCCTGCATTCGTGTAGAGGTCCGGCACTATCAGCACGCCGCGCGACAGAAGGCGCTCACTCGCGTCGGCAGTGACCGGACCGTTCGCTCCCTCCACTATGACCTTTGCCTTGATGCGGTCGACGTTCGCGTCAGTGATCACGCTCTCGAGCGCCGCGGGCACCAGGATGTCGCAATCCAGCTCGAGAGATTCGGAGGTGTTGGCGATGTCGCTTGCGCCGGGGAATTTCAGGATCGATCCCGTGTCTGTGCGGTGCTTGAGCACGCTCTCCACATCGAGCCCGGACTCCGAATGGATCGCGCCTTCGCGCTCGGCAAGCCCGATGATGATGCCGCCGCCTTCCTGTATGAACTTCGCTGTCCAGTATCCGACGTTCCCAAGACCCTGCACCACAACGCGCTTCCCTTTCAACCCGGTCTTGAACCCGATCGTGGACATCACTTCTTCATCGTTCACAGATTCGCGAAGCGCGAAGAAAACTCCCCGTCCCGTGGCTTGAGTGCGGCCTCGTACACCTCCCTGAGTGACAGGTTTTCCGGTCACGCATCCCAGGGCATCGATCGAGCCCGGCGCGAGCATCGCGTACGTGTCCACGATCCACGCCATCTCCTGTGGTCCGGTTCCATAGTCAGGAGCAGGAACGTCGAGCCCGGGCCCGATGTGGTTCTTGGCGTAGAGCTCGTATGTGTAGCGTCGGGTGATTCTCTCCAGCTCGTCGACGGAATATTTCGTTCGGTCGATGCGAACCGCACCTTTGGCTCCGCCGAACGGAACGTCGACGAGCGCGCACTTGTATGTCATGAGCGCGGCAAGTGCCGACACTTCGTCTTCATCCACATTCGGCGCATAGCGGATTCCACCTTTCGAGGGCAACCGGTGAACGCTGTGCTGCGCGCGCCAGGCGTTGATTACTTCGATCGACCCGTCATCCCGCTTTATCGGAAACTGAACCCGGTAGACCGAGTTGCACGCTTTGATCTGGTCGAGACGCCCGGGCGGAAGGTCGAGGTACGCGGCGGCCTTGTCGAAGTAGCTGTTGACCTGCGCGAAGAAGGGAATGTGTTCGCTCGTCATGGGCAGGAAACTCCGCGCCGGGTAGTTCTCCCGCAAGCACAACGGCGATGCTCGTTATAACGAGCATCGCCGTGTTCAGGAGCTTTTGTTCAAGGAGCGCTTACGCCGTGGCTGTGTTCTCCTTGTACAGCGCGCCTGCCACGAGTGACGCGATGATCAGGCAAATCAGATACACCAGGCCGAATGTCAGCCACAGGCTGCGGGACATCATCCCCATGATCAGGTAGTTCGCGGAAACAATCGATCCGAAGATCCAGAACATGAGTGCTGCTATGATCGCAGTCTTGGGGCCGGGCCCGAACCTCGGGCGAATCGCGGCATACGTGTAGGCGAGAAGCATCCCGATCACCAGGTCCATGATGAAGTAGCCGATCATCACGTTGGTATTCATCGTGCCCATCGAATCGCCAAGGCCGGGTTGGAATGCGTTCATGTCCGCCACCATTCGGTCGCCGAGCATCATCTGGGTGACGAAGTCCAGGACGATCATCACGACGCCTGCAGCAATTCCCGCGACGATGACTTTCTGGGTGTTGATAGCCATGCAAAGCTCCGTTTGAGGGGGTGACCGAGAGCGCACGCTTGCAACCGCGGCACAATACTAGGGGATTCATGGAAATTGGAAAGAGTGTAATTCGGTCCTTACATCTCCTTGCCAATTCATCTGTACATCGGCATGCTAGCATTCATGCCGGGTGCCGCTACCGTAGTCAGACCCTCCGACGACGAGCTTGACCTCTTCGGCCTTACTCATACGGGCCGGGTGCGCGCGGAAAATCAGGATCATTTTCTGGTTTCCACTGTCCACCCGCAGGTGGTGATTCACGGTACCAGCCTGCCTGAGCCGGACAAGCTCCCGCTCCGCGGAACCAGATTCGCGACCGTGCTCATTCTCGCTGACGGAGTTGGCGGCGCTGCAGCCGGGAGGGATGCGGCCAGGCTCGCGACCGAAGCGGTGACGCGCTACGTGTCGTCGACGATGCGGTCCTATCATGCAGCCGGCTCCGCGACTGAAGCGGAGTTGCTGTCGTCACTGAAGGAGACAGCGCTCGAGGCACATCATACGGTTCGCGCCGAGGCTGCAAACCATCCGGGATTGAAGGGAATGGCGACGACGTTGACTGTTTGCGTCGTCGTATATCCGTGGGCTTACGTCGTCCAGGTCGGAGACAGCCGCTGCTATTTCTACGGCGCCGGAAAGTTGACCCTTCTCACCCGTGACCAGACCATTGCGCAGTCACTGGTAGACCAGGGATTGATGCCGGCGGAGCGACTGACCGCATCCCCGTTCAGACACGTTCTTTCGAGCGCGATCGGCTCCGACGAAGCACTCCCTGTCGTAACACCCTTTGACATCAGCGAGCGCGGCGCGCTCATCCTGATGTGCAGCGATGGCCTGACGAAGCATGTGAGCGACGCAGAGATCGAGGCTCACATCCGCACCATGCAGTCGTCCGAGCAGGTTGCGCACGACCTTCTCGAGCTGGCTCTCGACCGCGGCGGCAGCGACAACATCACTATCATCGCCGCTCGGGCACCGCTCAAGAAAAAGCCAGCTTGAACTTCGGGTTTTAACACGGAGGCCATGGAGATCCACGGAGCATTCACGGACTTCTTGTTTTGTGGGTCTTCCGTGTGGGTCAAGAGTTCACAACGTGAGCGGAACACCGGGATTTGCCGCCGAGCACGCCGAGGCGCGCCGAGGTCGCTGAGAAGGCGGAAACCCAATTGGTTTTCTTCTATTCGATCGAGCCGCTAACAGATTGTCGTGAATCCCGACTCAGGGAAAGACCCAACAACCGCCGTTTCGGCGGACTCGGCGTATCTCGGCGGACTCGGCGGTAAAAGTCACGGGGTTGGCTTGTTCGACGAGCCCACTCTAAGGCCGGAAGACCCTTTTTTGTTAGCTGCGGTAACTGCGGAATACGTAGTTCCGTAGTTCAAATCAAAACAAACTCCGTGAATCCTTCGTGTCCTCCGTGACTCCGTGTTGAGATTTTGAGTGGCCGCAAGGACAAGTGTGCAGGAAATGGAATACGGCACGTCTAACAGCTGACTCCATCAACAGAGAGAGCAAGATGAAGATCGCTTCGGCCGCC
>DASWQD010000072.1:0-3383 GCA_036398255.1 Gemmatimonadaceae bacterium
CTCCCTGTACAGAGTTGTTGCCGTTGCCCGTGATGTCTCCGCCCACGAGCACTATTCCCTTCCAGTTGAAAGTCGCACCGGAGCCGGTGTCGAGATTGCCGCGAACGATGAGCATGCCCCGGCCGTTGTTGAGAGCAGAGCTGCCGACTGTTCCCGCAGAGTTCATGAAGATTACGGGATAGAAGGTCGTGTCGGCAAACGACGGTATAGCATCGGGTGGCACAACGTAGTTTGGGGTGAGAGCCGAGCCGGCGAGAATCCCTGCCCAGTCGATCTCGACCAGGCGCGCCGACTCGTTTATGGTCTCTTCCATATACTCGAGACTGTCCGTCGTATTCGGCTGATTGAAGCCGGGCACCATCGGGACGGCGATTCCCGCAATCGCCGCCGAATCACCGCATGCGTCGACGCCGAGGAACGAACCCGAGTTACCGTTCTTCTTGATACCGCTGATCGCCGTCCAGCCCGCGAGCACGCTCATGTCAGCCGGCTCCCATGCCGCGTACTGCGCAACCGTTCGAACGCCGGCGGGAGTTCCACCGATCGCGCCCTGTGTCTGCGTCCCCTTGGACCTGACCACATAGAGCCCGGCAAGTGAGCCTGTCGGCGGCCGCACGCGGTTGAGCTGGACGTCAGCGTAACCGCCCTTCAGATAGATGCGCACCGGTCCCTCGCTCACGGCCGGCGGTGTTGACGTGAATCCAAGCGAGTCCCGCTTGATGAAGAACGTCTGCAACCCCTGCTCGGCGAGAACGAAAGCGCTGACCTGGGCCTTCTGGTCATCGACGCCCTTGCGCTCCGCATTTACGAGAGTGAAGCCCGCGGCGATCGAGATTGAAAGTATGCCCACGACGAGAATCGCCGAGGGAAGTGCAAATCCTTTTCGCTGAGACGAAAACGACATTCGATCTCCTTGGTCAGTCGAGACGGTTCTTGAAAAACACTGCTGTGATAAAGGGAGCCTTCTGCTTGGCTACGCCTCCTGATGGTGCACGCTCGCTGAGGCCTGTCATGTTGAGCTCGATTCCGCGAAGCCTCGACAAGTCGGCGGGCGCCGCATCCTGCGCGGTGAGACTCGATCCAACGAAGAACCTGAACTTCGCAGTCGCGTCGTAGGGCGCGGAAAGCTCCTCCGACGTACCCGTCTCCATGCGCGTCCGCCACAGGGCGGTCGTGCCTGGTACCATGACTGAGGCAGCGAAGCGGTACCGGATCTTGCGATATAGAAAGACCGGCGTTCCAAAGCTCGCAGTATCCGGCAGTGCGGGCGTGATCTTGATGACCTTCGCGCCCTGCGACGTCAGCGTTCCGATCTGTGCGTCATTGCAGACCGTCAGCGTCCCGATTTCCTTCGTCTGGTTGTCTTCCTTGTAGCGATAGACACCGTCGCCACCACGCCACGCGAATCCCGAATACCCGGGCGCCGCATACATCGCCGAGTCGACTGGAAGAAGGCTGATGTGCGTGTAGTTGTTGCCTGAGCCGCAGACGACTCCGATCGCGTAGGGAACGCGGACTTCGATCTGGGCAGGCGAGGCCGAGATCATTCCTCCACGAGCTTCGACCATGCGCAGATCGGAGACGATGCGATTGATCGGCCCTCGCGCGACGGCGCGCGCGAGATTCCCCGTCTTCTGGTGGTCGAAGTACATCGCCTGCGACGTGAGCGTCTTGGTGAGCGCCAGTCCGACTATTGCAAGAACGACCATACCGATGAGAAGCTCGGACATGCTCAACCCCTTTCGGGGCCCTGCCGTGAAAGTTCTCATTGCAGGTCGTCCAGGAGCGCCTTGTTCGTGTTGGCGCTCGAGCGGATGAATTTGATCGTGTCAGGCCGATACAGCGGGTTGGCGGGAGTGATGACCAGTAACACCGTTTTCCCCCTGAGCTGCCATTTCTGGTAGTACTGCGCGACAGTGACCGTCTTCGTATACGGATACGGCTTCGCCGTCACGACGGTCGTCGTTGTACCCGCGGGCAGGCTATCGTACGCAAGCGATTCGAGAAGATTGATCTCCTGCATCACCACCGCGTTGCGATAAGTATTTCCGATCGAGCGGTGCGAGCGCGCGGTGATCTTGAAGACCATCGCCGCAAGCGGCGTCATGATCAACGCGAGCAGCGTCATCGCGACGATGACTTCCATGAGGATGAAGCCGCGTCGTTTTCCACCGCGGCGCCGACTCATCATGCCGTGCCTGGTTCTGCGCATGCGGGTCTCCGTCATTGTGGGTTCATCCTGATGAATCCGGCCGTCGACGCCCAGACTCTCCGCTGGTAGTCCCCATTCACGAGGTCAACGGTGAAGGCGGCGGATCCTATTCCGTTGGGAAGAATGTCCACCGTCGTCACCGACGGAGTGAGCGCAGTCAGGGAGTACTCAGACCCTGTCGACATCACCCTCGTCTGCAGGACCGTTCCGCTTGAACGGTCAGAGAAGACGTAAGTCTTGGTGCTCGGCGTGAAAGTCAGGCGGACAGGCGCGCGCTGACGCCCCGCCATCGCAAATCCATTCTGGAGATCCTGAACCAGGACCTGCGCGGCGCGATTCACCCGCTCGTGCCGGATCAATCGCGAGATCTTTGGAATCACGATCCCGACAAGGATCGCGATGATGATCAGCACAATGAGCATCTCGAGCATACTGAAGCCCGAGGTGCGTCCGGCAAGACGACTCCGCTTGCTACCTGAGCTGGCGCACTTGAGCTGCATGAATTCCCTTTCGAATTGGGAGTTTCTTCGTCTACGCGCGCCGGCGCTGAACCTTCCGTTAGTGGATGGGCTCAGCGGTCCGGTGCACCACAATGACGAGTGGGGGGAGCGCGAGTCACACGGGGCATTTCTTGCATTGCAGGCCCTGTTGGGCGAACAATTGGAACGGAGAGCCGAGTATGGAGTCAGCCTCGACAATTGCAATGAAAGCGACGCTCAGATGTCAGTTTTGTGAGAGCTGGAACAAGGTCGACGTCGCGCGCGCGGCGGACCGGCCGAAGTGCGGCAGCTGCGGCAAGCCGATGCTGCTCGACCGCCCGCTTCAGCTCGACGATGCGACATTCACGCGTGTGATTGCCGAGAGCGAGGCGCCGGTGATCGTGGACTTCTACGCTGACTGGTGCGGCCCGTGCAAAGTCATGGCCCCGGCGGTCGATCAGCTCGCGGCGAATTTTTCAGGGAAGGCGATCGTCGCGAAGGTGAACACGGATCTCGCCCCGGCGGCGACACGGCCGTTCAACATCCGCGGGATCCCGACGACGATCGTGTTCAGCGGGGGGAAGGAAGTCTCCCGGCAGTCCGGCGCGATGCCGTATCAAATGCTTGCAGCAATGCTCGAGCGAGCCATGCAATAGAGCAGACAAACGAGACGAGAGCTCACAGTAAGAGAA
>DASWQD010000073.1:0-2191 GCA_036398255.1 Gemmatimonadaceae bacterium
GTGTCCTCCGTGTCTCCGTGTTGAGATTTTTGGTTTGCCCGGCTGAGCAGGGACCAAGCTAGACCGCACCAGCCTTTTCCCGAGCCGGAGGAAGTGCACCAGCGGATGGAGGCGGAGCGAGAATCCTCCGCTCCCCAACCTGCTGGCGCCACATCGCGTAGTAGAGTCCCATGCTCCCGAGCAGCTCCTCGTGACGGCCGGATTCGACGATGCGGCCACGCTCGAGAACGTAGATGCAGTCAGCGTGCATCACTGTCGAAAGCCGGTGCGCGATGAGAATGGTCATCACCGCTCGATCGTTGGCGACGTCGCGCATCGTGCGACTGATCTCCTCCTCGGTAAGTGAATCGAGAGATGATGTCGCTTCGTCGAAGACCAGCAGGTGCGGATTTCTGAGAAGCGCTCGCGCAATCGACAGGCGCTGCTTTTCTCCGCCGGATACTTTCACGCCGCCTTCGCCGATCACCGTATCGAGCCCGTTCTCGGCACGCGCGAGCAATGAATGCGCAGCCGACTTCTGGAGAACATCGAGACACTCGGCATCAGTCGCATCGGGGCGGACGAACTTGAGGGTCTCCCTAATCGTTCCCGAGAAGAGCTGCGCATCCTGAGTTACGAATCCGATTCTCTCGCGCAGGTGGTCTAGGTCGATGACCTCGCTCGACAGGCCGTTGTACAGAATCTGTCCTTCCTTTGCGGGATACAGACCGACCAGAAGCTTTACCAGGGTCGTCTTTCCTGCACCTGACGGACCGACGAACGCTATCGTATCGCCGCGCTTCACGCGGAAGGAGATGTCCGTGAGCGCCGGCGTGCTCGCGGTCTGATGCATGAAGCTGACATCCCGGAACTCGAGCGATTCGAGATTTTCTATCGGTACAGGATTCGCAGGCTTCGGATCCTTTGGAATCGCCAGTATGCTGCGGAAGTTCTGGAGCGAGACTTCCGTCTCGCGATACGTGTTGATGATGTTGCCGAGCTCCTGGAGCGGGCCGAAGATGAAGAATGAGTAGATCAGGAGCGAGAAGAACTGGCCCACTGTGATCCGCTGAGTGAAGATCAGGTACAGCATCAGGAAGAGTATCGAAGTTCGCAGGAGATTTACGAACGTGCCCTGGATGAAGCTCAGGCTCCGAAGGTACCGGACCTTCTTCAGCTCGAGCTTCAGGATCTTTCCCGTCGTCGCGTTGAGTCTGAGCACTTCCTGCTCTGCCAGACCAAGGCTCTTCACGAGCTCGATGTTCCGCAGCGATTCCGTGGTCGAGCCGGCGAGCGCCGTAGTCTCGGCGACAATCTCCTTCTGGATGACCTTGATGCGTTTGCTGAGAACCGAGCTGAGAATTCCGAGCAGCGGGACGGTCAGCAGGAACGCAGGCGCGATGACCCAGTGAACGCTCAAGGCATAGATCATCACGAACACGACGCCGACAAGCGTCGTGAACAGCATGTTGATCGACATCGAGATGAACTTCTCCACGTCGCTTCGGACTTTCTGAAGCTTGCCGAGTGTTTCACCGCTCCGCTGGTCTTCGAAGACCGAGTACGGCAGCTCGAGTGAATGACGGATGCCGTCGGAGTACATCTGAGCGCCAAGACGCTGCACGATGACGTTGACGAAATAATCCTGGAAGTTCTTCGCTACTCGCGAAACAAATGCGACTCCGACAGCCGCGCCGAGCAGCACTGACACGCCGCGTATGAATTCCGAGGTCGTGTATTCCTTGTATCGCGTCGCGTACGAGTCGATGATGTGCCGGAAGATCAGCGGATCGAGCAGCGAGAAAACCTGGTTCGTCGCCGCCAGCACGAGAGCGAGCGCAACGTATTTCCAGTAATTCCTCAGATATCCGTACAGAATGTCCATCGATGCTCCACTCGAGGCAATTGCGTTCTATCGCAATCCTCGGAGCCGCCGGGACGCCCACTCAGCGAGAAGCGAGAGCGAGAGGATTGCGAACAACAACCATAATGATATCGACCCTGCTGCTGTCGCGAGCGATGCGGCCGGCTGCGACGGCGCGCCAAGGGCCTCGATGAGCCTCGCATTCGGAGCGTTATCGACGCTTTCGCGCGCAGCGCCGACAGTCGGCGCATACGCGACACTGGATACCAGGCGAGTCCACCATTCGCGATGGGCGGCCGGTGAATCATCTCCGCCGCTCATTCTCCAGCGCCATGTATCGACATACCC
>DASWQD010000074.1:0-2387 GCA_036398255.1 Gemmatimonadaceae bacterium
AAAAAGAAAGGTTGTTCTTGTTTTCTCACCGGTCTCACCGGTCTCAAGAAACCCTTCCCCTCGCCTGTTATTTGAGATCGCCCGCGAAAAACTGGAGGTGCAGCACCGCGCTGAGAACTGTCTGAGTAAACCGGCGATTCAGATTCTTGTCGAAGCTCTCGACGCGAGAGAATACAAAACTCGATGAGAGGTTCTCCGCAACGTCCGTGTCGGCGCTGAAGCTGAATGCGCGGCGCCCGTTGTCCGTGAGACGGCTTTCGCGGCTCGAGGTCAGCGGATTGAGAACGAAGTTGTTGCCATGCGTGTCCTGATAGCTCAGGCGCGTTCGTACGTCGCTTCTCAGTTTCCAGCTCGGAGGCGTCGCCCACGGCTTCGCGATCTCGAAGCTCACGTCCGCGTTGTGATTTTTTCCGCTGAGCCCCGGGCGCGTTTCTTTCCGCTGAGAATACGTGTATCCGACATTCGCCGACAATGCGCGCGCGCCGGCGAACACAATCGAGAAGTTCGCGGGAAAGCTCCGCAGGAGAGTCTCCGCGCGATCGACTGTGAATGCGGGCTCGAATGCGGCCTCGTCGCTCTCCAATCCGGAAGCCAGGTCCCGGATCCGATCGGGCTGCCGCGCATTCATCTGCCGCGTCTGAACGGCACGCGCCGTCCCGCCGATGCTTGCGATCAGCCGCCTGAGCCTGTCAGGCTTCATGCTCCACCTGAGTGCCACGTCTGGGAACACCACCTGAGTGCCATCGGTAATCGCGTGCGAGTCATCGAGCCGGCGCGTCCAGTTTCTCGCGCTGATGATCTGGTATCGGTTGGCAAGGCTCGCCCCGAACGGAAGCACGATTGTGTGATTCGCACTGAGCTGATTGATGAGCCCCGCGCTCGTCGCCGGTGTGCCGTCGATCTCCCTGAAGCGCCCCACACCACCAAAGGCGAGCTGGTACGCGAGGGGTGCCGCCGACGGAGTCTGGTCGAAAACCGAGATGATGCTTCGATTGAAGTTCACATCCACCGGCTGCAGCGCACGGAACAGCCGGTGCAGCAAGCTCGCGCTGTCCAGATACAGTGCGGCCGCTCGCGGAAGGTCGAGCGTCACGCCGGCAGACGCGGTCTGGGAGCTGCCCATCCTGCGAGGAAGCGTGACAGTTCCCGCAGAGTCCTCGATGCGCAGGAAGCTGAGTGTATTTGGATCACGCAGCATGTTGTAGGAGCTGCCGAAGTCCAGCCGCGGCCGAATCCACGAAGTTGTGGATGGCGTGTAGTTGAGACCCGCCTGCATCTCGCGCTCGCGCTCGAGGCCGGCGTCTGCTCCGAGAATGCGCACCCGGTCGCCGCCGGTAATGACGCCGAGCGGCGTGTCGTCACCGTAACTCCTGAGATCGCGAATGGAGTTGAAGTCGAGGCGTCCGGAGAGTGCTTTCGTCGGACGGAGCTGAAGAGAAGTCCCGTTTCGCCACGTGCTCGTCTCTCCTCCGATTCGACGCGGAATGTCGTCGACTGCGCTTGCCGGCTTCAGGTACGTGAAGCGATGGTCGCTGCCACGGGTGAACACGCTGGTAAGGTGCAGCTCGGCCGGCGCCCACTTCGAGAGCTCAGGCATGATCGCACGCGACAGGTTGTAGTCCACACCCACTGTAAAGTTGGTGGCGCGTCCGTGCTCGTACTCGCTTCGCGCCATACCGGACGTGTAGGTTCCCTGCAGCGACAGGTTGTTGAGTATCGGGGCCAGCCGAGAATCGGCCAGTGGAGTGGCGCGCGTGACCGCGAATGTCACCGAAGTCGCTGCCGATTTCGGCGTGCGCAATCCGTCGATTGTCTCGCCCTCGATATCGCTGCGTGAAACGAAGAGTGGATCGCTCGAAGCGGAAGCGTAGTTGACGCTCACGGGAATCGACCATCCAAATCCGCGCGGCAGAAGTTTCTCGAGATGGAACGCCGAGCTCACGCTCACGGAATTGTCCGTGAGAAACGTCGGCTGCTCGGCGAGCTGCCGGAAATTCGGATCGCGGCGCGACACGTTCACTCGAACGTCCGCGAAGTCGCTCGCCAGGACAGACAATGACATCTGACCGGCGAAGCCGGCGGCGTCCACTACACCGGCGAGTCGGATGTCATCCACCCACAGCTCGACCGTGTCTCCCGGCGCGGCAGAGCTGGGCGAGCCGATAGCTGTGCGCAGGATTCCAACGGCGAGCTCCTGAACACCAGCGAGATTGGGGGGCGTCACGCCGGGATCTGCGCTGTAGGCTATGTATCCATCGGCGCACGCGACAACTCACTTTCCGCCCGGGGGAAGGGGTGTGCGGGCGATGAGAACGGAATCGAGGCCGGTGCACCGGTTTGCGCTGACGCCGTGCAGGTAGTTGTTCTGAATGTCGGCGCGCAGCCTG
>DASWQD010000075.1:0-5802 GCA_036398255.1 Gemmatimonadaceae bacterium
GCAGCATCATCACATCGATGAGGCTGACGACGTTGATCTCGGCATTCAGATCCATGCGGTTCCTGCGCCTTCTCACTAGATGCGGCCCTCGCGCACCATGAGCGCCACGAGCTCCGATCCAAAGCCGTCGAGCTCGCCTTCGAAACGGTTCAGCCGGTGCGCAAAGATGTTGTACCCGAACACCGCCGGAATTGCCACACTGAGTGCCGCCGCGGTCGCAATCAGCGCTTCCGCTACACCTGGAGCGACTGCGCCAATGTTGCCCGATCCCTTGGTGGCGATTCCAATGAACGACTCGATGATTCCGAGAACGGTGCCCAGAAGACCGATGAGCGGACTGACCGATCCGATCGTGGCGAGCGAAGGAACAAAGCGGCCGAGCTGATCGCGCACGGTGCCGCTCGCCGAGTCGAGCACCTGGCGCAAGGCTTCGACCTGGGAAGCGCTGAGGCGTGCGCGTCTTTCACCGGTTGCGGCGAGCGCCGGCGTGGTCTCGGTGATGAAGCGAATCGCTCTCGTCATTACGTCCTTCTGCGGACTCGAAGGCGAGCGCTCTGCGATTGCCGCGGCCTCGTCGAGCGTGTGCGCACGCTCGAATCTCTCGGCGAAATCGCGCCCGGCGATTTCCGCCCGCTTGAACTCGCGCCATTTCGCGATCATCAGCGCCCAGCTCACGAGTGAAAGAATTGCGAGGATGAGAAGGACAACCTTTGTGGGTCCGCTCGACTGGGTCACCAGCTCCATCGGCGACGACGGAACGGCCTCCCCGATCTGCATCAATGCGAATGTGATCAAGCTTTCTGCACCGTATGCTGGCTCTCGGACCAGGCGAACGTTTTCGCGAGACCTTCGGAGAGCGTCACCGCCGGCTCCCACCCAAGGAGAGTTCTCGCCTTGGACGCATCGAGAAAGCTTTCCTGCTGCTCACCCGGCCGCCTCGGGGCGAAAACAGTATCGACCGCGCTGCCCGCCGCCTCCTGTAGGAGCTTCGCCAGGTCGATTACGGAAGTGCCGATTCCGGTGCCCACATTGAATGCGCGAGCATCGACGCGAGCGGCTGAAGGAAGGTCGCGCGTGGCACCCAGGAACACGGCGCGCGCGACGTCGCCGACATATACATAGTCCCGCGTCTGAAGCCCGTCGCCGAAAATCGTCAGCGGCTTGCCCTGAAGAATGCGCGTGCAGAAAATCGCCACGACACCTGCCTCACCATGCGGGTCCTGTCTCGGACCGTAGACATTTCCGAATCGCAGCGACACATGCTCCACTCCGTGAATCCGCCCATAGTATGCGAGATAGTACTCCGCCGCGAGCTTTGATATCGCATAGGGTGATTCAGGATCCTTCGGAAACGTCTCCACGTTCGGCGGAGTGTTGAAGTCGCCGTAGATTGCGCCGCCCGTCGAAGTGAATGCGACGCGCGTGCGGCGCCCGCTCTCGCGAATCGCGTCGAGAATGTTCAGAGTGCCGATGATGTTGGTGGTCGCATCGAATACTGGATCGGCGACGCTCTTCCGGACGTCTATCTGCGCCGCAAGGTGAACGACGACGTCGAATGAGCCGCCCAGAATGACTCCCCGTATCGCGGATGAAGCCACGCTGATCTCGTGCAGCACCGCCTTTTCCGGAACGTTCGAGCGATTGCCCGTTGAGAGATCATCGACGATCTCGACGTCGTACCCTTCGTCGATGAAGAGATCCGCGACATGCGAGCCGATGAATCCCGCCCCGCCCGTGACGAGCGCGCGCGGACTCATGTCTCGCTCCCTTCATCGGACGGAGTCTCCACTTCGCTCTCGAGCGCGAAGAGATATCGTGCCGCGTCAACCACTCCCAGCCCCCTTCCATTTGCCGCCGCCGCGCGCAGGCGCACGCTTGGCTCGTGAAGAAACTTGTTCATCAGAGACTTCGAGAAGCTCTCGAGCCCCCTGACCTGTGCTTCGGTGAGCCCGTCGATGCGACGCAGCGCACTCGCGAGCTCATCTTCGCGAAGGCGCTCCATTTGCGTCCGGAACTCAGTCACGACAGGCACTGCAGCAAGTCCCGCGAGCCACTCCCAGTATTTTTCCACCTCTGACGCAACGATTCTCTCCGCCGCCGGAATGTCCTCGCGCCGCTGATCGAGATTCGCGAGAGCAGCAGCGCGCAGATCGTCCAGATCGTAGAGAAAGACATTCTCGAGCTCTCCAACCTCAGGCTCCACGTCGCGAGGAAGCGCAATGTCCAGAATGCAGAGAGGACGGTCTCCCCTCGCCCGCATCGACGGCGCGACCTGTTGGACACCGACCAGCGCGCGCGGGGATGCCGTCGAACAGACAAGCACATCTACGGTCGCAAGCTCGTTCCAGCATTCGTCGTAGTGCATGGCGACCGCACCATGGTCTCTCGCCAGCGCTTCGGCCTTGTCGTAAGTCCTGTTCGCGACGATGGCGACGCGAACGCCTTCGCTCCGCAGGCAATCGACCGCGATCGCCGCCACGTCACCGGCGCCGAGCACCATCGCGCGCCGGCCATTCAGCGACCCGAAGATCTTCTTCGCAAGCTGCACTGCAGACGAGCTGACGGAAGCAGCGCCGCGACCGATTCCTGTCTCCTCGCGCACGCGCGCTCCCACGAGCTGCGCATGCTGGAACAGCCTGTTGAGCGCAGCGCCGGTGGCTTCGCGCGAATTTTCCCACGCATCGTGCACCTGCCCCTGTATCTGCGCTTCGCCGAGGATCATTGAATCGAGCCCGGATGCAACCTTGAACAGGTGCGACGCTGTCTCGCGATCGTGCCTCACATAGAGATACGGCGACGAATCTTCCCCAAGCCGCTCGGTGAAGAGATCACGCACCGCGGAAACGGAGGTATCATCTGAATCGACGAGGTACAGCTCGGTGCGATTGCACGTCGAGAGCAGCGCCGCTTCGCTCAGCGATGGACGCTTCCTGAGGTCGCTGAGCACCGGCACTCTCTCCGCGCTCGAGAATGCGAGCTTCTCGCGTATCTCGATTGGCGCGGTCCTGTGATTCACTCCAGTCACGATGAGCGACATCAGCGGGATTCGCTCGCGATGGTCCGGCTGCGCTCCCGCGCCATGGATTCCACGTCCTGCGTAACCAGATCCTCGAGTCGCCCGGCGATTGCGTCGCGGATCTCCACAGCCGCAGCGGGGACCCCACCGGCGCTCACGCCGATCGTGATGCGGCCCGCGCGGTGAACAGCCATCGAGATAAAGTTTCCGTCGCTGCCGTTGCTCGCGACATTGATCAGGCGGTGAAGTGCTCGCGCATCACGCGCTACCTGCTCGTTGACCGTATGCGAGTCAGTCGCCGCGAATACAAGCTCCGCATCGCCGATATCCTGGGCCCCGGCATAGTCGCGATGCTCGATCTTCAGGCGACCGCTCGCTTCCGCCGTCTCGATGAGAATCGGTGAGACTCGCGGCGCTACGACGCGCACGAATGCGCCGGCCTCATGAAGCTTGAGTGCCTTGCGGGTTCCTACCGTTCCCGCGCCGATCACCACCGCGCGGAGCGCTTCGCAGCTCAGCGCAATCGGGAGCGCGCTCAGAGGAACTGCCCCCTGTTGAGCGACGCCGCGCGGAAGACGATGTACATCACCATCACGCTTGCGAAGGTGACAGCGGAAAGAACTGCGGCACGCCTCGCCTGAAGTCCGCGGAGGAGTCGTCCCAGCGCGAGGGCGCCGATGCAGACCCATGCGCCCAGCCCCCACACCAGCTGGGGAACAACCATTGTCTTGTACGCGATCGAATACGCTGCGGCGAGCGTGAGTCCCGTCGTGAGACCGAGGAAGCCCGCGATCGAAGCGAAATGGTTGACACGATCGAGCGTGGCGAGCGGCGGGAAGAATCTGAAAATCGCGCCGAATCGCGCCGACTTGAGGTCGCGGTGCGCTACGAGATACATCGTGCCGGCGGCAGCGGCGGTCGCATAAGCCGCCATTCCGGCGAAGCTCAGGATGATGTGCATTGCGAGCCACACAGCGCGGCCGCCCTGCGGATCCATGAGTGGCCTCAAGCCCGACACGTTCGCGGCGATTGCGAGGAGAGCGGCCAGCGGCGCTGCGATCAGGGCAACGCTCACTTCCCGCGCAAATGCCTCGACGAGAATGAGCGCAACCGCGAGAATGAATCCGGCGAAGCTGAGCGCGGGCCCGAGACCGGTGAGCGAGCCGGAGCCGCTTTCGCGGGCGAGCGCGAAGAGCGCCACGGCGTGCGCCGAAAGACCGAGCGCGAGTGAAGCGATGACGCCGTTTACGGGAGCGCTCACACGGCGCGCAAACGGCAGCGCTGCAAGCGCCGCCGCCGCTATGTAAAACGAGATTGCGACGAAGTGAGCGACCACGATCATGACCGCTCGAAATCTAAAACGATATCCGGCGGCGGTGACCGAAAATTCCGGTCACCCCGCCGGCGGTCGGACTATGGCGCCCGGGCGCTGAGGCGCGCGAGCATGCCGGCATAGATGCGCGGCTGCTCGTGATCGACGATGATCGCTGTCACTGCGTACGGCGTGACGCGAACCACTTCCGCGATCGCGGCCGGCACTGCCGGAGCCGGGTAGCGCGGATCGACGCTGTCGTCGATGAGCGTGAACTGATCGCCGATTCTCACGCCGTTCGCTGACCGCGCGCTCAGGAGCACGTAGTTCTGGAGGGACGGGAGAACGGGGTCATTCGAGACGTACACGACTTTCTCGACAGGACCAGGAGGTACGGCAACCGCTTTTCCGACAACCGCCGGAATCGACTCGAGCTGTATCACCGACTGATCCAGGACAATCTCACCGAACTGTTTGACGATCCGGCCCATGGGCTTGCCGAGCGCGCTCGACTCGATGCGGATGATTCCTGTCGGGACGACGAGCTGCGCAGCATCGCCAATGTCCTCTCCGAGGCGATATGCGAGCAGGAGGTCGCCGGCATTCCCCGCGACTCCGCGCGGCAGGTCGAGGAATACACGATCCTCTAGCTGGAACCGGCGCTCGCCGGCTGCAGACTTGATGCCCGGGCGGTCATACGCTGCAGCGAGACGTCCGTTGTTCACCGGCCCACCGCGCTTCATCGCGAACGGCGCTGACTCGATCTCACCGCGGGTGACGCCCGAGATGTCCTGGCGTCCAAGAACTTCACCATTCGAACCGATCCGGTCCGGAACCAGGCCACCCGGCGTGGACGAAAAGACCGTGCGGTCCGACGGAGGTGCAGGCTTGGTAGAAATGCGCGCGAGGACTTCCGGCTTCACTTCGCTCGACGGAATGCGAATTGTCTCACCGGGATATATCCAGTGCGGATTTTCGACGATGTCCGTGTTGCGCTGGAATACTTCAGGCCAGCGGAACGGATCCTTCAGATACGCCTTCGCCAGATCCCAGAGCGTGTCGCCCCGTTTGACGACGTGTACGACTTCGTTCGGACCGGCCTTGACCTGCGTGAGCGTCGGCCATGGCTTCTGACCTGTGGGCTTCGGCGGTGCTGCCGGCGTCTGCGCGATCGCGGACGACGAAGTGAGCACTGCCGCTATGAGGGCGGCCGAGCGGATAAAGCGCGGGAAAGCGGCTCTGGAGAGCATTCGTTGATACTCCAAGGTATGGTGTCGCTTCCCAATGGACTTTTTGGGGGGGTGTTAGGTCACTCCCCCGTGTTGGGCTCTCGCTCCGGCTCTAGTGAAAGGGTTTTGTGAGACCGGTGAGACCGGTGAGTAAAACAGAAAAACGTTCTTATGGTTTTAAAAAACCACAAAAAAGTGGTGTTCCGCTTTTCTCACCGGTCTCACCGGTCTCACAAAACCCTTTC
>DASWQD010000076.1:0-1539 GCA_036398255.1 Gemmatimonadaceae bacterium
CATAGGATGCGGCATCGGGAGAATCGCAGCCGAGCTCGCCCCGCGTGTCGGGGAAGTTCATGGTGTCGACGTGTCAGGGCGGATGATCGAGACGGCGCTTCGGAGGTGTCACGGGCTCTCCAACGTCAAGCTCATGAAGAGCAGCGGGCGCGATCTTCGAGAGTTCAGCGACGCGTCGATAGATGCAGCGCTCGCAGTCGACACCTTTCCGTACCTGCATCAATCCGGTGCGGCGCTCGTTGCTACCTTCTTCTCCGAGGCGGCGCGTGTCCTTCGTCCCGGAGGCGATTTCGTCATCATCAATTACTCCTACACGGCGAATGACAGGTCGAGTGCGAGCGAAGTCGCGAGGCTGGCAGGTGAGCACGGCTTCGACGTGATCGTGAGCGGCGAGCGGCCATTCGTCATCTGGGACGGACTCGCTTTCCATCTGAGAAGGCGCGGAGGGGGCGACAGATAACACCGGGCATGAAGCCGGTCATGCTCCGCCGTTCGCTCACGACGCTGACGCTGGTGTTCGTGATGTTCTTCAACGTCTCCGGCGGTGCATTCACGACAGAGTCGCTCATCGTGAGTGTCGGGCCCGGCCTGGGACTGCTGATACTGGTGCTCGTTCCACTTTTGTGGTCGCTGCCCGAAGCTCTCATCGTCGCGGAGCTGGCGAGCATGCTGCCGGAAGAGGGTGGATACTATCGATGGGTGTATCGAGCGTTCGGTCCTTTCTGGGCGTTTCAGAATGGTTGGTGGACGTGGATGTACTCGCTCGTCGACATGGCGATCTATCCCGTGCTCTTCAACCAGTATCTCGCTTTCTTCTTTCCGGAGATGAGCAATGGCGCGCAATGGCTCGTCGCGCTGGCGGTCATATGGACCGCAACTGCCATCAACCTGCGAGGTGCAGGAAGAGTCGGTTTCGTGTCGGTTGCGAGTGGCACGTTCATTCTCATTACGTTCGGTGTTCTGTCCGTCGCAGCTCTGCCGAACATCACGCATGCTCCGTGGCAGCCATTCTCGACAGCTGAGACAGCCGGCATCGGCGGGCTTGGCGTCGGCATCTCGATCGCATTGTGGAATTACATCGGATGGGACAACGCGTCGACGGTACAGGGTGAGGTCGTCGATGCAACGCGAAGCTATCCGAAAGCGCTCAGCATCACCCTGCCGGTTGTGACACTCGCGTATCTGATCCCGTTGATGGCAACGCTCGGCGCAAGCGACTGGGCGAAATGGACAGAAGGCGGATGGCCGGAGATTGCAATCATGTCTGCCGGACCACTTGGTGCCCCACTCGCGGTATGCCTGGCTGTTGCCGGCATCCTGAGCGCACTCGCCCTGTTCAACGCACTGCTTCTGTCGTATTCGAGAATTCCGTTCGCGATGGCCGGTGACGGAATGCTCCCGGCCTTTCTCGGCAAGGCGGACGCGGGTGGTACGCCGCGGTCGGCGGTGCTCGTCTCGGCGGTTTTCTATTCGGTATTCGCTCTGCTGTCGTTCGCCCACCTGGTTGTGGCCGATGTGCTCCTTTATTCGATGGCTCTC
>DASWQD010000077.1:0-2495 GCA_036398255.1 Gemmatimonadaceae bacterium
ATATTCTGGTTGAGTAAGGTGCGTCCGCAAACCATACTAATTCTCATATGAGATCCGTTCGGGGTGGGAAAACATCATCGGCTGTGGAAGCCCGCATTTCGGCGATACTGCTCGAGGTTGAGCCATTGCTCCGTATCGAGCATTGCCGGATCGAGCTCGTTTCTTTCGCACCGGATTCCGGAGCGCTCACGCTTCGGATCGACGGTGAGTGCCCTGACTGCGAGATGTCCCCCGCCACCTTTGCGCCGGCGATAGCGGCTCATGTGAAGCAGCGTGTGCCCGAAGTGCGAGAGGTAAAGCTTTCGGCATAGCTAGCGACCCGCTTCTTCCGGACTCATTCTCGGTCTGGTTGGAGGCCGCACTGGCAAAGGATCGGGGCGGTTCCTGAGGCAGTCAGGAGTTGAGCCAAAGGCGCCCGCCGGTATCGCACAGGAAAGAAACACCAAAGCATCTACCGTGGGATAGAGATACTCGCCCCACTCGGGAGCCGGTGCCGGGGAACCTGATTGCCGCGCGACCGAGTCTCTTCGGATCGGGATGCGATTCGGCGAGCTGGGCGCAATTCCGCTGTGACGATCGAGGCCGGCAGCGCCTGGCCCCCTCGGTTGACCTATGGCGGCAGCAATGGTCGGTCGAGGAGAGTTGGCTCTGCCTATCACCCGTTCGGTGACGCTCAATGCGCAGCCCTGCAGGATCACTATTGGAAACGCGAGTGCGACGAGCCTTGTTTGCATGCGAGTTCCGGATGGTTACTCGCTGATGATGGCATCCATCGCTCTCATGGCCTATACGTCACCGTACGTAGGAACTACGGAAACAGCCGCAGGAAGAAGAGGAAGAACTGCGGGAGAAAAGGAAGAACTACGGTAAGTCCAGGCGGCGGATGCCGTTTTTCAGGACCTGACTATTGAAGTTGAGGATCAGAGCAGATTTAATCCCCGTGAGCTTCATGTAGGTCCTGGTTTGAGACTCATGAATAGATAGGATTTTTTCGATGTGCTTGATCTCGACGATTACGCCGCGCTCGACGATCAAATCAGCTTTAAAGGCTCTTTCGATTTGGAGGCCTTTGTACGTGAGAGGAATGTAGGGTTCAACGATTAGCGAAAATCCGGCGCTCCTTAACTCGTACTCGAGGCATCTCTGATACGTTGATTCAAGCAGCCCGGGGCCAAGAGTTCGGTGAACGGCGATAGCCGCAGCTATGATCGATCTCCCGAGGGCATCGTCTGCCATTTTCCAACGTACGAACTGCGGTTCATGGCCTTTAAATCCAAATATCCCGCATGTCACCGTAGTACTTCCTCTTCTTCCTCTTCTTCCTGCTTAGCTTTTATACATGGCAGAGAATCTTCAGGTACGAATCGACACGGCCCTGGCGAGCGTCCGCAACAACAGGCTCGGCGTGAACATCCTCGAGGCGGGGATGGTGCGCGACATCGCGACATCAGTCGACGGAAAGGTGAGGTTCAGCATCCTCCTTTCAGCAGCCGATGATGCGTCGATTGTGAGGGATGCGCGACAAGCTGTCGAGCAGCTCCCGGGAGTGACCGAAGTCAGAGTCGACGTGAAGGACGCGGCGCAGGCGGCAGTGAAGCCGGCGGCAACGAACGAAGCCATTCCGCCAACGAGGCCGGCGAAGCCGAGAGCGCTGCCGGTGATGGGTCAGGAAGCGCAGTCGCAGCGGGCTGCGGTGCCTGCGCCGACCCCTGTGAACTATCCAAATCTTGGGACCGTCATTGCGGTCTCCAGCGGAAAGGGTGGTGTCGGAAAATCCACCGTTGCAGTCAATCTGGCCGTGTCACTCGCCGCAGCAGGAGCGCGCGTCGGTCTGATGGACGCCGACATCTACGGCCCGAACATTCCGCGGATGATGGGGATCAACAAGCCGCTTCAGGTCGATCCCGACGCGAAGATCATCCCGCTCGAGGCGCACGGCATCAAGATCGTTTCGATCGGCTTTCTGATAGAGCGCGATCAACCCGCGATCTGGCGTGGACCCATCATCATGAAGGTCATCACGCAGTTTCTGCGGGACGTGAACTGGGGCCAGCTCGATTTCCTCATTGTGGACATGCCACCGGGCACGGGCGACGCTCAGCTCTCGCTTGTTCAGGCCACTCACGTTTCCGGAGCAGTGATCGTCACCACTCCGCAACAGGTCGCGTCGGGAGACGCACTGCGCGGTGCGAAGATGTTTCAGCGGGTCGATGTTCCGGTGATCGGGGTGATCGAGAACATGAGCTGGTTCGAATGCCCGCACTGCGGCAAGCCGGTGAACATCTTCGGCTCAGGCGGAGGCGAGCGACTCGCCGCGGAGCTCGGCGTACCACTCCTCGGAAAAGTTCCGCTGTACCCGCAGGTACTGGCAGGGGGGGATCTCGGGTTGCCCATCGTTGTAGGCGAACCTGAATCTGGGGCGGCGATAGCTTTGAAAGAAACAGCGCTTAGAATTGCCGAGAATTACTCGGTAAAGAGCACTTAACTACAAGACG
>DASWQD010000078.1:0-6110 GCA_036398255.1 Gemmatimonadaceae bacterium
GCAGAATCTCACCTCATGAAACCAGCAAGTATTCTTCTCGGCCTCGCACTCGCACTTCTTCCGTCAGCTGCCGCAGCTCAGACAAAGCCGATCGACTGGGATGCTCTCGCAAAGGAAGGGCAGACGATTCTCGCCGACTACCTGAGAATCAATACCACGAATCCTCCCGGCAACGAGATTTCCGCTGCACGGTTCCTCAAGGCGATACTCGCGCGCGAGGGAATCGAATCGCAGATCCTCGACAGCGCGGAGCTTGGCGGCAGTCACGCGAATCTTTACGCGCGCGTCAAGGGGAACGGATCGAAGAAGGCAATCGCCCTCGTGCATCACATGGATGTTGTGCTTGCTACGCCATCGCAGTGGTTGGTCGATCCGTTTTCGGGTGCGGTCAAGGACGGCTATATCTGGGGACGCGGTGCGATCGACATGAAGGGAGAGGCAGTGGCGCATCTCATGGCGATGATCGCGCTCAAGAGATCAGGAGCGAAGCTGAACCGCGACATCGTGTTCATCGGCAACGCCGACGAGGAATACACGTCGACGGGCGCAGTTCAGTTCGTGAAGAGCAACGCCGGTCTCATCAAGGATGTCGAGTACATCATCACCGAGGCGGCGGAGAACTCCGTCGTGGACGGAAAGGTGAGATACTTCGCTGTTGGCGTCGCCGAGAAGCGCACGTTCTGGCAGAAGCTCACCGTGCAGGGGGTGCCGTCGCACGGATCGCGGCCCACGAAGAGCAATCCGGTGCCGCGCCTCGTTGCGGCGCTCGACAAGATCGCGCGCTATGAGACTCCGCTCCATGTCACGCCCGGGGTGGACAAGTTCTTCCGCGACATTTCGCGGCTTTATCCGGAACCGCGTCGCGCGTGGCTGGCGAACGTGACGAAAGCGCTGGAGAATCCCGAGGCGCGCGAGTGGATCCTGAGCGACGTGTACTGGAATGCCTACCTGCGCAATACCATTTCACTAACCGGAGTGACTGGCTCGAACAAGACGAACGTCATTCCTCCGGAGGCATCGGCTGAAATCGACATCCGGCTCCTGCCCGATACGGATCCAGCGCAGTTTCTGGCGACGCTTCAGGGGATTGTCGGAGACACGGCTGTCAAATGGAGCACCCTTCTCCCTCCGAAGACTCCGCTCGAGAGTCCGATCGATACCGATCTATTCCGGGCGATCGAGCGGGCGGCGAAGGAGAGGGCGCCTGACGCTTTCGTGACGACGCCGATGCAGACCGGCGCCACCGACAGACCGACTTATCGCAGGCTTGGGATCATCACGTACGCAATAGATCCGTTTCTCACCGAGCAGGCGGAACGGCAGAAAGGCGTACATGGAAACAATGAAAGGCTGTCGATTGCGAATGTCGGGTACGGTATCAAGTACGTGTACGACATTCTGCGATACGTGCAGTAGGCCGGGATCGTTCTGAGAAACCCAGGCAGTGGCGGGTTTCGGGTTACCGGTCAAACGGTAATCGGTTTCGGGTGAAACCGGGACACCCACAACTGGAAAACCGGGAACTCAAAACCCGGGCACCGCCTGGGTGTAAAGCGGTCAGCTCTTGTGTCTGAACGTGATTCGGCCGCGCGTCAGGTCGTAAGGCGAGACCTCGAGGGTCACCCGGTCGCCGGCGAGCACGCGGATGCGAAAGCGGCGCATTTTTCCCGCGATCGTCGCGTGAACTTCGTGTCCGTTCGTCACCAGAACGCGAAAGGTCGCATCGGGAAGCACTTCCGTGACGGTTCCTTCGAGCTCGATTGCTTCTTCCTTAGCCACAGATCTCCGATTTCAGGTATGCTGGCGGGATGAAAAAACGGGGCCACTCCGGCCTTGACCGGAGTGGCCCCGTTCTTGTCACACGCTGTGTGCGAGCGTGATCAACGAACCTTCGTCACGTTCTCCGCGGCGGGACCCTTCTGGCCCTGCACGACGTCGAACTCGACCTTCTCACCTTCGGCGAGGGACTTGAAGCCCGAGCCGTTGATGGCCGAATGATGAACGAAGCAATCCTTCGTCCCGTTTTCGGGAGTGATGAATCCAAAACCCTTTGCATCGTTGAACCACTTGACGGTTCCGGTGGTACGCATACTGGTACTTCCTCAGTGTTGATGTTCGTCGGAAGTCCGGTATTGCCGTACCCGCCGACCTTTGTTCTGACTCGCCAAACTGAAAAGAGACCTGGTTTTCCAGGTCCCCTTGTGTGTTCACTGGCTCGTCGTTGCACACACCCGTGTGCGATAGAAATGAAGGATACCTGGAGTTGACTGGTTTGTCAACAAACGCCCGCTAATGAGCCTTCCGATCAAGCCGCCTTTCCGGCCGATGGAGGCCCGAACAGTCGACGAAATCCCCGTCGGCGACGGCTGGCAGTTCGAGCCGAAGTGGGACGGATTCCGCTGCCTCGCGTTCCGCGACGGCAGCAAGGTCAAGCTTCAATCAAAGTCCGGCCAGCCGCTCGAGCGGTACTTCCCGGAGCTGGTCGAGGCACTGCTGGCGGTTCGCGCGGAGCAGTTCGTCGTGGACGGCGAAATCATCGTGGCCGTGGACGGCGCGCTCTCCTTCGACGACCTCCTCCAGCGAATTCATCCGGCCGAGAGCCGGATTCGCAAGCTTTCGGTCGAGCGCGCGGCCCAGCTCATCGTCTTCGACCTGCTGGTGGATGATGCGGGCGACTCACTCGTGAGGCAGACTCTCGAGGATCGCCGGCCAGCCCTGGAAAAATTCGCGAAGCGGTTCCTCCGGAATGACGCCGTGCTCCGGCTCAGCCCCGCGACTACTGAGCCTGCGACCGTTCGGCGCTGGTTCAAATCGGTCGGAAGCGGCCTCGACGGAATCGTCGCGAAGCGGCTCGACATGCCCTACATGTCGGGCGAGCGAACAGGGATGGTGAAGGTGAAGCACCGGCGGACGGCCGACTGCGTCGTGGGAGGGTTCCGATATGCGGAGAAGAAGAAGGTCATCGGCTCGATGCTTCTCGGACTGTACGACGACGAGGGACTGCTGCACCACGTCGGATTTACGTCGAGCTTCACCGCAAAGGAGAGAGCCGAGCTGACCCCGAAGCTGGAGAAGCTCGTCAAGCCTCCTGGATTCACCGGCCAGGCTCCGGGCGGACCCAGCCGGTGGAGCACCAAACGGTCCGCGGAGTGGCAGCCGCTCGCGCCGAAGCTGGTGATCGAGGTAGAGTACGATCACTTCACCGGCGGAAGATTCCGGCACGGAACGAAGCTCATGCGCTGGCGCCCGGACAAGGCGCCGAGCCAATGTACGCTCGATCAGGTGGGACCTGAAAAGAAATCGCCGCTCGGACTTCTGGACGACAAAGGGAAAACGAAATGATGCATGACGAAGAGAGCCGCCGCCGCAACTATGGTTCCGGTGCGAAATGGGAACCCATCGTCGGATACTCTCGCGCGGTGCGAGTGGGAGCGCACGTGCACGTGTCGGGAACGACAGCGACCGCGCCCGACGGCTCGATCGTCGGCGGCGGCGATGCGTACGCGCAGACGGTGCAGACGATCGCGAATATCCAGCGCGCGCTCCAGGCTGTCGGCGCAAACCTCGACGACGTCGTGCGCACAAGGATCTACGTGAAGAGCATGTCGCAGTGGAAAGAGGTGGGACGCGCGCATGGTGAGGCGTTCGGAAAAATCCGTCCGGCGACGTCGATGGTGGAAGTGAGCGCGCTGATCGACCCGCAGATGCTCGTCGAGATCGAGGCCGATGCGTTCATCACTCCGCCGATGGAGAACCCCGAGCCGCCGGCGCACTGATGGAGTATCAATTTCATACCGCCGACGTCTTCACGGACAAGGCCTTCAGCGGCAATCAGCTCGCGGTTCTCACTGACGCGCGCGGCCTCGTGGATGCGCAGATGCGCGCCATCGCGCGCGAATTCAATTTGTCGGAAACCGTGTTCGTCCTCCCGCCGGAGGATGCGCGCAACACGCGCCGCATCAGGATTTTCACGCCGGGGTCGGAGCTTCCCTTCGCGGGACATCCGACGGTTGGCACCGCTTTCGTCCTCGCTGCAACCGGCGCAATCGAGCTCGACGGCGATGCAACGCAGATTGTGTTCGAGGAAAATGTCGGACCGGTGCCGGTGACGATTCGCGCGGAGGGCGGCAAGCCTGTCTTTTCGCAGCTGACTGCTGCGAAAATTCCCGAGAAGGGTGATTACCGGTACGACGCGAAAGAAATCGCGGCGACGCTCTCACTCGAGGAATCCGATCTCGACCGGGGTCACGGAAACGCAATCGAGCCGTGGTCGGCAGGTGTTCCATTTCTCTTCGTTCCCGTAAAGACACTCGAAGCCCTTGGGCGCGCGAGGATCAACCTGGAGCGATGGGAGAAAACTCTTCGCGATACGTGGGCGCCCGAGCCTTATGTCTTCTTCGAGAAGGACGGAGTCTATCGCGCAAGGATGTTCGCTCCGGACATCGGCATTGCCGAGGATCCCGCAACCGGCGGTGCCTGCGCGGCCTTCGGAGGCTACATCGCCGCTCGATCGACCGTCTCGGATGGAACACTGCGGCACACCGTGCATCAGGGCGTGGAGATGGGGAGGCCGAGCCGCATCGATGTAGAAGTCGATCTTGCGAATGGCCAGGTCACCGCCGTGCGAGTCGGCGGCTCGTCGGTGCTCGTCAGCTCGGGGACGCTTTTCGTTCCGTAGACGTATCGGTGAGAATGGCCACGATGAGCGAGAGAATCGCGAACGTATAGAAGAAGCGGCGCGCGGCAGGAACTCCGATGAAGCCGAATCTCCAGGGAGCGAGGAGCATGGCAACCGCGACGGCGGAATCGATGATCACGTGCATCCTGGGTGAGATCATTCGGATCCACCACGTGAACACAGAGTAGACGAGGACGGATCCGGCGAGCGTCGATGTGATCTCCGCCGGCGTGCCGTCGAAGTGAAACAACGGTCCTGCCGCCAGGAGCAGCAGGACCGTTGCGAAATCAATCGAGCGATGAACGCTCGGCGAAATTGGCCGGGCCATCGCTACAGCTCATACCTCGCTTCCACGCGATGAACCGAACGCGGAAGAGGATGTCCTCTACTGAACGAAGTTGTAGAGACCGTAGAGTCCGATGGCTGCGCCGGTGACGGCGATCAGCACACCGGCAGTGCCGCCGATGACTGCACCGATGATGAGAGCCGCGCCGCCGACGACCATGAGCGCAACATTCTTTCCCGCGCCCAGCCGTGTGTCGGCCGCAGGCGCAGCAGGTGTCTTCGCCACTTCGGCGCGGCGAATTCCAGCGACGCTCGCGGCAACCGTGGGACCAGCAGACGCGCCGGACGCACGAGGCGCGACGGGAGCCTGAGCGACTACAATCGCTACAGGAGAAGTGACGGCAAGGGCAGCGGCTGCAACGAATGAAATGAGTCTCTTGTTCAAGTTCCGTCTCCTTGTGCTGATTCAGCGTGGAAATTAAGCGCGGGATACGTATCTTGGCAGGCCAATGACCGATCCCTACAGAACGTTTGCAGGCAATCAGTGGGCCGGGCCGCTCGCGCTCGGCGTCATTCATCTGATTCTTGCGGCGATGTCATTCCACCAGGCGCCGTTCACCGGCGGGGATGACGCCACTTACATCTCGCTCGCCCGCTCGCTCATCGACCGGGGCGACTACGTGGACATCTGGGATCCAGCGCTCCGCCCGCACACCCAGTATCCGCCGATATTCCCGGTGGTGGTGGCCGGGGGCCTGCTCGCCGGTCTCTCGATCCAGGAAGGCCTCAAGATCCTGATGATCGTGATCTCCACAGCCGCGGTGGTGGTGAGCTGCATATGGCTTCGACGGGAAACCACGCCGGGCATCGCGTTCTGCGCCGGTTTCTTCATCGCCATCTCCCCTGAAATCATATGGCTTGGGCAGGAAGTCCTGTCCGATCCTCTTTTCTGGCTCTTCGCGGTGCTGGCGCTCCTCGCGTGGCGACATGCGGACAAGTCTTCCAAGGGGTCGATGCCGGTTCCGCTCGTGGCGCTGGCAACTGTGGCGACTCTGGCAGCGTACTTCACCCGCTCAGCTGGAGCGCCTCTCCTTCTCGCCGTGTTGATCTGGCTCGTGATACGGAAGCACTACCGGGCCGTTGGAGT
>DASWQD010000079.1:0-7014 GCA_036398255.1 Gemmatimonadaceae bacterium
GTGAGACAGCCAGGCGCCGGATTCATGGGGGGGATACATCGATATCCTCCCGGCGGAGGATACGGCGTTTCGCTCAAGCGCGACTATCGGAAGTACTACGGTGCGACCGTCAGCTTCGAGGGAAGAGGTGAGATGATCCCCAACGATGACAGCTATTGTGAGCTCGACCCCGCTGTCGTCGACAGGTTTGGCATTCCAGTGCTGCGATTCCACTGGAAGTGGGCTGATCACGAGATCAACCAGGTGAAGCACATGCAGGAGACTTTTCGTGCATTGATTGCGGAGATGGGCGGCGAGGTGTTCGCACCAATGCCATCCAAAGCCGACGGATATGGCATCGCCGCAGGCGGGCAGATCATACACGAGCTCGGCGGCGCGCGCATGGGGAGCGATCCCGCGACATCGGTCGTGAACGGCAACTGCCAGTCGCATGAAATAAGGAACCTGTTTCTCGCCGACGGGGCGCCTTTCGTCTCGCAGGCCGACAAGAATCCGACGTGGACGATTCTCGCCCTCGCATGGCGCACGTCCGATTACATAACCGATCAGATGAGGAAGAGAGCCCTATGAGCGACATGGATCGCCGCGAAGCGGTGAAAGCGCTCGCCCTGCTTCCCTTCGCTTTTTCATGGGACTTGAGCGCTGCCCAGATGGAGCGCGCCGCCAATGCGTTCACTGCTCAGGCACCGTATGTCCCGAAGTTCTTCACGCGCCCGGAATGGCAGACAGTGCGGATGCTCGTCGATTACGTGATTCCTCGAGACGAGAAGTCGGGCAGCGCGACGGACGCGAAGGTTCCCGAGTACATGGACTGGCTGCTGAACGACAAGGAAGCTTCCGCCGACAGCAAGGTGGCAATGCGGGGCGGGCTCGCGTGGCTCGACCTTCAGGCGTCGGAGCGATTCGGCAAGACCTTCGTGACGGCGACTGACTCACAGCGCCGCCAGATACTCGACGATATCGCATGGCCGAAGAAGGCAAAGCCCGAACACAGCCAGGGCGTTGCGTTCTTCACTCGGTTCCGTGACCTGACAGCAAGCGGATTTTTCTCGAGCGAGATGGGCTATAAGGACGTGAACTTCGTCGGGAATGTCGCGCAGCCTGGATGGAATGGATGCCCGCCTGCCGCGAATGCGAAGCTTGGAGTCTCGCATGACCTGATGAAGACACGCGTTCCCGTCCAGCACTCCTGATGGCGCTCGGAATCGGTTTCATCGGAAGCGGATTCAACGCCCGCTTCCACATCCAGTCGTTGGCCGGCGTTCGTGACGCGGACGTGCGGGGTGTCTGGAGTCCGAACGCGAAGAACGCAGCGGCAACCGCAGCGCTGGCGCGAATCGCCGAGGTGGGCGACGCGCGCGCCTACAGGAGCATCGCCGACATGGTATCCGATCCGGAGATCGACGCCGTGTGGCTCTGCGGTCCGAATCACGCGCGAATCGAAAACGTGGAAGAGATCGTTCGTGCCATGAAAGGTGGAGCGACGCTTCGCGGACTCGCATGCGAGAAGCCGCTGGCCCGGAATGTCGCCGATGCGAAGAAAGTCGCGCGCCTCGCTGCAAGTGTTGAGCTGAACACCGGATATCTCGAGAACCAGCTATTCGCGCCTGACATTACCCGCGGAAAGGATCTCATCTGGTCAAGAGGCGCGGCTCTCACCGGAAGGCCGTATCTCGCGCGAGCAGCGGAAGAGCACAGCGGCCCGCACATGCCGTGGTTCTGGCAGGGATCGCTTCAGGGCGGAGGTGTCCTGAACGACATGATGTGTCATTCGGTCGAGGTCGTGCGCCACCTGCTCACCCAACCCGGATCGCCACGCAACTCGATCAGGCCGGTTCGGATCACCGCGCAGATTGCTTCACTGAAGTGGACGCGCCCGGCCTATTCGAAGCGGTTGTCTGCCGCGATGGGAAAGGACGTGGACTACCGGAAGAGACCGGCCGAAGACTTCGCGCGTGCCACCATTGAATACGAAGCGGAGGGAGGCGAGCGCCTCGTCGGAGAAGTCACGACTTCATGGAGCTTCGTCGGAGCGGGCCTTAGACTCTCTGCCGAGCTTCTGGGTCCCGAGTACTCGATGTCATGGAACACTCTCGACAGCGGCCTCAAGCTGTTCTTCAGCCGTGAAGTGAAAGGCAAGGCCGGCGAAGACCTCGTTGAAAAGCAGAATGCCGAGATGGGAATGATGCCGGTCGTGGCAGACGAAGCCGCCGCCTACGGCTATACCGCCGAGAACCGCCATTTCGCGCGAGCATTCTCACGCGGCGAGAAGCCAATGCTGACATTCGACGATGGCGTCGAAGTGATGCAGATCCTGATGGCTGCCTACATGAGCGCGCAATCCGGGCGCACCCTGGACTTTCCGCCGCGCGGACTCGACTCCTTCGTTCCTGAAGTCGCCCGCGGAAAATGGAAGCCCTGATCCGCAGACCGGGACACACCGGGACGACATGACGACCACTGCCGCCGTCGCCGTAATCGGCGGCGGCGTGATCGGCGCGAGCATCGCATATCATCTCGCTCGGAGAGGTGTCGAAGACGTCCTGATCATCGACTCCGCCGAGGGGCCGGGCGCCGGCAGCACGGGTCGCGCAACGGGAGGGTTCCGCGCGCAGTTCGCCACACCCATCAACATTCAGCTGTCGCTGATGTCGCGCGAAGCACTGCTTCGCTTCGAGAGCGAGACAGGAATCGACCCCGGGTATCGTCAGGTGGGATACCTGTGGCTCGCTTCTTCGGAGAAGGAGCTCGCCGCACTGCGAGCCGCGCAACACGTGCAGCACGCGCAAGGTCTCCTCGAGGCGCGGACGCTCGCACGCGAAGAGATCGCCGCGGTGAATACGCTCGTCGCAACCGATGACCTTGTCGGCGCGACGTTCTGCCCTACCGATGGCTACATCTGGCCTCTTGAAATCCTCCGCGGTTATCTCGAGTCCGGTGAGCGGCTCGGCGTGCATTTTCTGTGGGATGCGCAATGTGTCGGCATGACTCGGAGCGGCGCGAATCGCATCACTCAGGTCATCACGACCAAGGGGCCTGTTGATGTTGACGCGGTGGTGAATGCTGCCGGGCCGTGGGCCGCGCACATCGCGTCAATGGCCGGGATCGATTTGCCTGTTTCGCCGCTGCGGCGGCAGGCAGCATTCACCGCTCCCTGCCCCGCGGTGCCGGCCGACATGCCGATGACGATTTTTGTCGCAAACGGATTTCACGCGCGGGCGAGAGAAGGACGAGCGCTCGTCTGCTGGCCGAATCTCGAAGAGCCCGGAGATCCCGGCGACCTTCAGGCAGATCCCGAGTGGATCGATCAGGTACAGGCGATGGCGATCCGGCACTTTCCGGTTCTGCGCAACGCGCCGGTCGACAGGTCCCTCTGCTACGCCGGACTCTACGAGATGTCGCCTGACCACCACGCAATTCTGGGCGTGTCTCCCCATTGTGAGAACATGTACTTCGCCAACGGCTCATCGGGCCACGGCGTGATGCACTCGCCGGCGATCGGCGCGATCATCTCCGACATGATTACCGGCCGCGAGCCGGATCTCGACGTATCATCGCTCCGGCCGTCCCGGTTCGAGGAAGGACGAACCTTTCCCTTCGTCGATCTGCTATGACGCCCTGACCTCCGTCCTCGGCCGGAAAAGAACGGCGAAAATAACGAGTATCGCTGCCGCGCCGATTGCCGGGACCATCCAGATCGAACGCCAATCATGAGTCGCGATACCATTTGCACCGGTCACCGCGTAGGCATCGACGACTTTTCCGGACGCCCACGAGCCGATAAAGAGACCCACGCCGAGCGTGACGAACGCGATCAGACCTTGAGCGGCGGCTCGAATCCGCGTGCCCGCCTGTTGATCCACGTAGATCTGCCCTGTCACGAAGAAGAAGTCGTAGCAGATCCCATGCAGCAGTATTCCGAGGTAAAGCATCCAGACGAGCGAACCGGTGTTGCCGAGCGCGAACATCAGGTACCGGAGCGACCAGGCCGCCATTCCGATGAGCATGATGCGCTTGACTCCCATTCGCGCGAGCGCGAGCGGCAGGAGCAGCATGAAGCCGATCTCGGACGCCTGCCCGAGCGTCATCTTCGTCGCGGCCTCGCTCATCCCCGACTCGTTCAAAAAGAGATTGGTAAACGCGTAGTAGAACTGAAGCGGAATGCAGAGAACGAACGAGCCGACTACGAAAGTTGCGAACGAGCGGTCCTTGAGCAGTGCAAGCGCGTCGAGTCCGAGGATGTCCCTCACACTGAGTGGCTTCCCGGCTGCATGCGGCGGTGTGTGCGGGAGAATGAGCGAGTAGAGTCCAAGAAGCACCGACGCCCCCGCCGCGATTCGCATCGGAGTCGCGGTCGCCTCGAGACCGAGCTGACCGACGATTATGCCCGCGACGATCCAGCCGATAGTGCCAAGCACGCGGACCTTCGGAAAGTCCTTCGCCGAGTCGCTCATGTTGTCGAACGAGATCGAGTTCGTGAGCGCGAGGGTCGGCATGTAGAACAGCGCGTACAGGATCAGCAGCGGATAGAAAGTGCCGAAGCTTTGCGCCGTCGAGACGAGATAGAGCACGATTGCACCGCCGATGTGCAGCAGCGCGATTATTCGCTGCGTGGGGAAAAACCGGTCGGCGATCATTCCAACGAAAAACGGCGATACCATCGCTGCTATCGCCGTCGTTCCATATGCAAGCCCTACCTGTGTGCCGTCGAACTTGAGTGTCGTGCCGAGATAAGTCCCCATCGTGACGTACCAGGCGCCCCACACGAAATACTGGAGGAACATCATCACCGAGAGGCGCATGCGCACGCTCATGGCAGCACCTTGATGCGAATGTCACGGAACTCCACGAGGTCCCCGTGATCCTGCAGTCCGATGTGGCCTTCGCTCGCTTTTCCGTAGTTCGGCATCGTGCTGAACTTGCTCTTTGCGACGCGGTCAGCCCATTCAGCGCTGCCCAGCTCGTACTCGAGAAGCTTCTGTCCGTTGAGCCAGTGCTCGACGTGATTTCCATTCACGACGAGCCGCGCCGAGTTCCATTCGCCAGCGGGCCGGACTACTCCGCGAGGCGCCGGGTAGAGTGCGAAGTTGGAGCCTGCCGAAGTCAGTGGTGATTTTCCGTCCGAGTGCTTTGCATCATCGAGCACCTGCATCTCCGGCGCGCTCTGCCAGATGTAATCGTTGTCCTCCGTGGCGCGATAGAAAATTCCGCTGTTGCCGCCTTCGGAAACTCTCCAGTCGAGAGCGAGCTCGAAATTCGCAAACCGTTCGGTGGTGATGATGTCGCCGGCGCCTTCTCCGGAGCGGGTCAGCACGCCGTTCACAGCCGTCCACCCGGGACCGACCGACTCCTTCCTGTAGCTGCGCCAGCCAGAGGTGGTCTTTCCGTCGAAGAGAGACCTCCATTCATTCTGCTGCTCAGCGGTAGTGGAGGGCTTCATCGAAGTATCGGCAGCTGAGCCTCCGTTGGCGCTCTGACAGGCCGGCATCGCCGCCCCGAAGATGACGAGATACGCGATCCTGATCGCGGCGACGCTCTTCATGTGACTCCCGGAAAAGGCGACGCGAACATACGGCGAGCGCGCCCGTTGAGGAAGCGTCACCGTCCCGATACTTTCCGAAAGCCATGTGGAGGGTTGGCAGAATGGCTATTGCACCAGTCTTGAAAACTGGCGCCCGCAAGGGCTTGGGGGTTCGAGTCCCTCACCCTCCGTTCATCACAGCAGGACAAACGGGAACAGGATGGCGAAGCAGATTACCGGAGCAAAGCTCTACCTCGCGGGGGGTCATACCCTCCAGATCGGTGCGGGACCAGTGCAGGCACTGGTTGATCTCCTGGAGACGAAGCCGGACGAATTCAGAAGAATCCCGATAGTCGAAGGCAACGAGCTGATTCTCCACTGGAGTCACGTCGCGGCGCTTCAGATTTTCTCCGCCGGAAAATAGCCGGATCAACCGTCGACAATCCGGCGCGCCGTATGGTGAGCCATTGCCATGATCGTGACCATCGGATTCACACCCGACGACCCCGGGAACGCGCTGGCGTCGCCGATGTAGAGGCGCCGAACCCCGAACACCTCGCCGCGCTCATCGCAAACCGCGCTCGCGGCATCGCGCCCCATGCGGCAGGTGCCCATCTGGTGCGCGCTGAACAATCCGAGATGGTTGTCGGTGACTCTCGATTCGGCGATCGCGGCGCAAAGCGCATCTATGTCGGGAAAGCTTCTCGATTCGCTCGAACATTCACCGACTCCGAGTGGTCGGGTGTGAATTGTCTGAATTCCCTTGGCGCCAGCCGCGTGCAGGATCCGCGATGTTTGCGCGATTCCCTCCCGGAGCATCGCGATCTCTCCCCTTCCCGGCGAATATTCGATCACTGGCCGTCCATCTCGATCGATCGAGACGCGACCCGTCGACCTATCTCGCACGAGCGCAATGAGCAGCGCACGGTGAGCGGCGTTCTGCATCTCACGCCGATGAGACCGCGCGCCGAGCCACGGTGTGGCGAGCGCGATGAGGCCCGGATGTCCGGGGGCAGTCTCGACTCGGAAGCCGTAGCCGTCTCGAAGGTTCGCGAACTCGTTGCATACGACAGTCTGGGGGGCGCCGCTCCATGCTTCCAGCGGATGATCGAACACCGCTCCGACAGCAGTTGTGGGATGGATGTGAAGATTGCGCCCGACCTGCGGCGTCCTGACGCCTGACCGCAGCAAGAGCGCCGCAGTATGGATCGATCCGCAGGCGGCAATCACCTTGTCCGCGCGCACGGTTACCCGGGATGTCCGCCCATCGCCGTGCATAACCGTCGCGCTCACTCCGCTGACGCGCCCGTTCTCGATCATCAGCTTGGCGGCACGACACCGTGCGATGACACGCGTGTTTCCCGCTCGCTGCGCATCCGCCAGATAGGTCGCGCCGGCGGTCTGCTTCCCTCCATGCCTGCAACCGTAGATGCAGTAGCCGCACTGCGCGAGATCACAGCCGCGCGAATTCCTCGGCGTGACCGACCAGTCGT
>DASWQD010000080.1:0-4836 GCA_036398255.1 Gemmatimonadaceae bacterium
TCGAACGGCTTGACGATGTAGTCGTCCGCGCCGCGAGAGAGACCCGCGATTCTGTCCTCCTGCCCTGCCTGAGCCGTGAGCAGAATCACCGGGATGAAATCCGTTTCCGGACTTTCCCTGAGCGCGGCAACGACTGCGTGGCCATCGGTGCCGGGCATCATCACGTCGCTGATGATCAGGTCGGGAATCACCTGTCTGGCGCGGCGGATGGCATCCGCGCCGTCGGAGGCCTCGACGATCCGGTAACGCAACTCGAATCGTGACCGGACGTAACTCCTGAGGTCAGCGTTGTCGTCGACTACCATTATGGTAGTGACATCCTCCTTGTCTCCATGCGAAGACGGAGCAACGGCAGGATCCTGAGGCAGCGCGGCGATCTCCGAGTGAACGACTCCGTTTGCGCCGTCATTCACGCGTGAGATGGCGACGATCTGATCTTCACCGAGGTGCGCGCGACCCAGTGGAAGGCTGAGCGTGAACACCGCGCCGCCACCCGGCGCACTTTCGACATCGATCGTTCCCCCATGCAGCTCGGCGAGCTCGCGAGCGAGCGACAGGCCAATTCCCGTTCCTGGCTGCGCGCGCGTATTGGTCTCATCCACCTGATAGAAGCGATCGAAGATGTGCGGCAGATGCTCGGCAGGAATTCCCGGCCCGCTATCCGACACGACCACCCTTACAACCTCGGCGTCCTCGGCGATCTCGGCGGTTATCCCGCCGTTGTCTGGCGTGAACTTGAAGGCATTCGAGAGCAAGTTAGCCACGACCTTCTCGAGTGCATCCACATCGAACCACGCTTCGACGGGCGCAGGCGGCGCCTTGATGGTGAAAGCGATTCGCTTTCGTTCCGCCACTCCTGCAAACGCAGACGCAATTCCGCGAACGAATTCAGTGAGGTCACCCCTCTCGGCTCGAAGCTTCGTCGCGCCGCCTTCGAGCTTCGATACGTCGAGAATCTGATTCACGAGCCGGAACAGTCTCCGCGCATTGCGAAGAGCGACGTCTATGCGCGAGGCGACAGCATGGCTTTGAGGAGCGGCGAGCTGTGACCGCGCTTCCTCGAGAGGGCCGATGGTAAGAGTGAGCGGTGTGCGCAGCTCGTGCGAGACGTTCGCGAAAAATCGTGACTTCGCCCTGTCGAGCTCCTGAAGCTGGTCGGCCTGTATCTCCAGCTGCGCATTCTTGTCGGCGAGGAGTGCTTCGCGCTCGCGCAGCTGTTTCGTCCGTTCATCGACGCGCTGCTGGAGGTCCTCAGCGATTTTCCTGAGTCGAGCCAGCCTGTATCTGACCGCGGCCCAGGCGATGAGAGCGATGCCGAGCAGAATCAGGAGTTTGAATGCACCTGTCTCTATGAAACGCGGTGTGACATCCATCGCGATCGATGCAGGACGCGTAGTCCATACATCCCCGCCAGTGCTCGCTTCTACCTCGAACGTGTAATTCCCGGGAGGAACGCGAGTGTACGTCGCGCTGCGCCGGGTGTCTGCATCCACCCAATCCCTGTCGTAGGGTCGCAAGCGATAGCGGAAGCGAATGTTCTCTGGCGCAAGGAAGCTCAGTGCGGTGAATTCAACCCGTAGATCGCGTTGATCGGGGCTGATCGTGATTGCATGGTCCCGCGCTTCGATCGTCGTGTCACCCGCAATCACACGCTCGACGACGACATTAGGCTGATTGCTCCTCGTGCCGATCGTTGCAGGATCGACCATCGCGATACCGTCCTGCGTCGCAAACCAGAGTCGCCCATCGCGAGTGCGCGTTGCAGCGGGCTGAAGTCCGCCATTCGCTTCCCTGTTGGCAAGGCCGTGACGCTCGGTGTATCCGGTCGATCTCACACGAGAGATGCGACCGTCGGCGAAATCGATCAGCTCTTTTCTCGAGACATGAAAGATTCCGCGATTGGTGCTCATCCAGAATCGACCGAAGTGGTCTTCGAGGATCGCATGAATTCCGTCGTCGAAGAGTCCGTCAGTCGATCGAATGTTCGCGATGCGACTCTTCGATCCAGGAGATGGCCAGTCGCGTGGATTCAGGCGAGCGAGCCCCTTCCCTTCAGTGCCAATCCAGAGCCATCCCTCGCGATCGACATATAGAGCGCGAACGAGATCTATCGGCAGGCCTTCACGCGTCGTTACTCGTGTGAAGGTCTTTCCGTCAAAGCGAAATACGCCGTCGCCGTTGGTTGCCATCCACAGCGAGCCGTCACCCGCTTTTGCAAAGGCACGCACCGTTCCCCTGGGTGCACCGGGAATATCCGCATATGACTGCCAGTCGTGACCCTGAACCAGGAACACTCCGTTGTCCGTCCCGACCCACAGAGTTCCGTCCGGGTTTTCCTGAAATGCGCGAACCAGGAGCGGGCGCGGGCCCATCTCGGTGCACTGCGTCGCCAGCACTTCGCAGCGTATGCTGCCGACCTGGAAGCGACCACTGGCATCGACATGAAGTGCGGCCGGCCAGAAGTTGAGTCCGTTGTCGGCTTTGAAGTTTGTGGTGCGGCCGAGTGAGTCGATGTGAGTCACGACGTTGAAGCCCCATGTTCCGGCCCACACTCCGCCCATAGGCGCGGGCGTGACGGAATACACGTTGTTCTCGCCGCGGCCTTCCTTGCTGGTGAGACCGTACATCGTGAACACGGCGGGCTTTATCTGATGCAGTCCGCCGGCGACCGTCGCGAACCACAGGCTGCCTTCGTGGTCGGCTGTTATCGCTCTGATGTATCCGGAGAATCCAGCGATTCTTGTCTTGCGAAAAGCGAGTCGTCCGTCAAGAAGAATTTCCAGTCCGTTCGTCGACCATGTTTTACCGTCGCGCGTTCGTGCTGTTCTGATCCCATCGGGCGTTGGTGGCAGGTCAGGCTTTTTATTCAGGAGCGTGAATCGTCCATCCTTGAAGCGAACGAGCTGGTTGAGCTCTGTCACGAGATCGATGGAGCCGTCGGGCAGTTCGGAGAGCTCGACTATACGGTTTGTCGGCAGGCCGGGTGAGTTCGCGACGTTGAACACGGTGAATCGCACGCCGTCGAATCGAACGAGTCCGTCGAATGTGCCGAGCCAGAGGTAGCCTGAGCGGGACTGGATGATTCGGGTGATGGAGTTGACCGGGAGTCCATCGGTAACCGTCCACGACTCGAGAACGAATCCGGGTGCGGGCCCTTCTATAGAAGGGTCGTTCGCCAGCGCCTGACCCTGGAGTAGAGCGGGCAGGAACAGTGTCGAGGCCAGCCACCGGGCTCTTGGCATGGGCCACAATGTGTCATTCGGGCGTGAGTTGGGCCAGAAAATCCGGCTGCAACGCCCGGGCAATGGTCTCGCAACGCCCGCGATACGCGCAACGGATGTTCTCCGGGACTTTGGGCGCCAAGGAAAGCGAACCCAATTGCCTGGAGACTCAAATGAGATCAGCCCGCAGTCTGCTTACTGGAGCCGCGATGGTATTCCTGGCCGCAGCATGTTCGGAGATGGCTACTGCGCCGAGCGGAGTGGCGCCGACGAAGGCCATGATGGAAGCACCGGTTTTTGGACCCAGTTTTGTCGTGAATCCCGGATCGCTCGAGCTCGGCATGACTCCACCCGGCGGCGTGACATCGGCGGGCTCGGGATCCGCGGCGGACCCGGGCGGTGGCATGATCATGTACTCCGACATCAAGAGCGGGAACTTCGCTTTTCTGGGATGGGCCCCCGGGCAGGTCGGCCTCGCGTTGAACGGCTTCGGGGCAATGCCGCTTTTCTATGAAGGAATGACCGGTGGCGGCGAGGACGAGGTCGTGGCTGGTGCAGTGTGGTCCGGATCGGTCAGCGGAATGGCCAATGGAGAGCCGTACAACATTCCGGTGCGCGTCGTTTTCAATGCAAGCGTTTTGCAGGCTGCAACGACTCTCGATTCTGCGGGACTTCCGTCGACTGTCGGCGCTTTCGCCGTCGTCACGTTACCGAGTACGACTCTCACTGTCCATGTTGCCGGCGAGGCGTTTTATCAGGGACTGTGGCAGCCGATGAGCATCGCATTCGCGAGCCTTGGACAGGCTATTGGTCAGACGCTGAGTCCATCCGTGATGGTGCAGGGCGGATGGATCTGGAGGATCAAGTCGTGTGATGCCGGCAACTATATGGATACGAATGCCGGCGGTTGCCAGCAGGCTCCTGCGGGCTCGTATTCGCTCGGTGGATATGCGATTTCGGCGACGCAATGCGCCACCGGCACTTATCAGCCGAATACAGGTCAGGGCAGCTGCATCGATGCAGATGCCGGATACTATGTAAGTCAGGCAGGTCTGACATCACAGACTGCGTGTGGTAACGGAAGGTATCAGCCGGACACAGGACAGTTCGGATGTCTCAGCGCACCTCCGGGATCGTATGCGACAGGACTTGCTCAGACTGCAGTCACGCTATGCTCGCCTGGATACTTCTCGAGCGGCTACGGCAATACATCATGCCAGCCTGCTCCGCGTGGGACCTACGTCCCGGATTCAGGTGCAACGCATCAAATCGCGTGTGCAGCGGGATCGTACAACAACAGCCTTGGTCAGTCGTCCTGCCAGCTGGCGCCGGCGGGATACTACGTTGCATCGCCTGGCACGTTCACTCCAACGAAATGCGCAGCAGGATCATACTCGGCGACACAAGGCAGCACGTCGTGCACACTTGCTCCAGCGGGTTCATACGCGCCGCAGCCGTCCGGTTCGCCTGGTGCCACCTCGGCAACGCTTTGCGCTGAGGGAACATTCACGTCGACTGCAGGTCAGACGTCGTGCACACCCGCACCTGCCGGATCATATGTGAACAGCACTGGTGCAACGAGCGCGACGCAATGCGCGTCGGGATACTATCAGCC
>DASWQD010000081.1:0-2662 GCA_036398255.1 Gemmatimonadaceae bacterium
GAACTACGCGTTTATGTTTTAAACAACAAAACCTGGTTCTCTCGGCGTCCTCGGCGCGCTCGGCGGTTAAACACCGTAGTTATGTTTTCTGACATCTGGGACAGTAGTAGGTGGATCGCCCCGCTTGAGGAATGCGACGAATCTGAGCTCCGCACACTGAGCACGGTTCGCCTTCTCGATCGTAAACCCCGAACCTGTCTCGTCCCTCGTAATCGGTGTATCGGCCAGGCGGTCGATTCTCCGCCTCGAGAACTTCGTGAATCGCCGTGGCGAGCCGCTCGAGGCGAAGCTTCGACAACGACGACGCAACAGCGCGCGGACTGATCTTCGCCCGCCACAGGGACTCCGCCGCGTAGATGTTTCCGAGGCCCGCGATCACCTTCTGGTCCATGAGGGCAGGCTTGATCGGCCCGCGCCTCGCCTTGAGTCCGGCTTTTAGATAGGCAGCGTCGAGACCGGGATCGTTCGCTTCCATTCCAAGCGATGGCAGCGGATCCTTGCCTTTTGAGTGCAAGGAAAGCGCGGACAGAGCGCGGCTGTCGTTCAGCTCGATTCGTGTTCCGTCCGTGAGCTCGATCAGTGCACGAGTGAAGCGGTCGACGGGTTCGCTCGTCCGACTCAGCAGCCAGTCACCGTTCATCCTGAAGTGCGCGTGAATGGTCGCACCGTTGTCGAGATGGAGAAGCTGGTGCTTCCCGCGTCTCACGATTCTGACAATCTGCCGCTGACGCAATCGTCGCGCGGTCGCGTCGGGAAACTGTCGGGCGATGGCGGGATGAAGCGCCTTTGCTCGCGCTATTGTCTTGCCTTCAACCGCGGCGCGCAGCCGCTGCATCGCTTCTTCGACTTCCGGCAGCTCGGGCATTCTTCCTCTCGGCACTAACGAAAAAGAGACTTGCGCAATGCACTCTTTCTTCTAGCTTCCTCGCAGCGCGCCCCGGACTTGCCCCACATCTGTCCCGAGCTGATGGACCAGTCGTCTCCGAGATCGCTGAAGCACGAGTACGATCTGTATGTAGAGAATGAGATCGAAGTCTACAAGGATTCGATCTCTCGGACGGCGCTCCTTAAAATTGGCGACGAAGCAGTCGCGTCGCTCCATTCACAACCGCAGTTCAATCTGAGCGAGCTGCTGCTTTGCGATGAAGTCGATCGCATCATTCGCAAGCGGCTTCGGATTCCGTCATATGCGACCTGGCGCAAGAAAGAGGTCAAGCGCCTCAAGGAGCAGGAGGAGTTCCGGCGGCCCGAGCACTGGGGCGTAAGGCCGGACTCGGCACTCGCCCGCGAAGTGAATCTCCCGCAGCATGCCCGCGTTCTGGTTGCCGGACCCGCAGCGGCAAGCACCGCATTCTATCTCGCTGCTCAGGGATGCTCGGTCACGGCAATCGACCCGGCGAGCGAGGATGTTCCGATCAAACCCGAAGAGGCGGCCCTCATGACCGGCCGTGTCGACAGGCTACCGGTCACTCTCACGGAATGGTCGCCGGCGGAGCCGCTCAGCGCGGTGATCTGCACGCCCGCAGCCTTTGCCGGACTGACGGCTGCCGAACGAGCCCGGGTGATCGAGGTCCTTCAGAGCGCCACCCGCGATGGCGGGGTCCATCTCGTTGACACCATCATTGCCAGCCGGACGGAGCCTTCCCTCTCCGAGCTCAAGAAGAGCTACAAGGGCTGGACAATCTCGGTCCTGGATGACGGCGCGACATCCCGGAGCTTCGTAGCCAGAAAAGCGGTAGCCTGACCGCCTCCCCCGACCGCCTCCCCCCAGCGTGTCGTTTTAACACACACTGTCTCATTTCCACGTGTCGTTTTGCAACACCTGAGGCCCTTTGCCAGCACTCTGGTGTAGCATAAATAATGAAAAATCAACGACTTAGACATCTGCGCGCATCTGGCATCCAGAGTGCCTTTACGCGTCGCGCTCGTTACGTCTGCGAGCTCGAATACAGTGAGACTACTATGAAGAAGGTTCGTGAAATCACCGACTCGGAAGAGCCGATCGGAATCATCATCTCCCGCGGAGACCGCAAGGAAGCCCGCCCGGTTTTCTCCGCATACATCTGGGGCCCGGCTCCGGAGCCCGTCGCCGAAACTACCACAAAGGTGGCGTGATACTGCCCGAGACTTGTCTGAGCCAGCCCGCGGATAAATCCGCGGGCTTTGTTTTTGTGGGATCTGACGAAGCCATTCGAGACCCCCACAACTCACTATATATAGTAGGAAGAGGTACACCCCTTGCCCCCGGGCCCGGCAATGACCGAGTCATTCTCCGACTGGGAATCCGAACGCCAGACTCTCCTGTCCCGACAGATATCCGAGCTGGGTCTCGCCATCCCGGGAACGCGGGTGGAGCGGATGGTGGAGCAGCTTTACCGCGAGCTCGAGTCGAAAAATCTCAGGTTCAGGCCCCCGGTATACCTGAGCGATCAGTGGGGATGCCCCGACGGAATTCCTCTCATCGGCGTCCCCTTCTACCTCGCCGACCCTCGACTCGAGCGAATCGAGGACGATTTCGCCGAGGGGATAGAGTCCGATCAGGAGTCGATGCGGTTCCTCCGGCACGAAGCGGGGCACGCCTTCAACTACGCCTACCGCCTGTACGACAGGCCGGACTGGCGGCAGACATTCGGCCCTTACTCGCGCCCTTACCGCGAACGAT
>DASWQD010000082.1:0-2352 GCA_036398255.1 Gemmatimonadaceae bacterium
AGTATCCTTTCGCTAGAACATTGGCGCGAAGCAGCATCATCGCTCGAACTTCGCGCTCGGGCAGCATTGGTCCCACCCCAGCCGAATGACTGCGAACGAGATTCACCTGGAGCTCGGCAAGCCGGTCGGCCGGAATTGCGACCTCGGAAAGCTTTCCGAATCCGGTATTCACTCCGTACACCGCATCGCCGCGGCTCACGATCCCGGCTACGACATCCCGTGTCGCAGACATTCGCTTTCGCGCCTCTGCGGAAAGCTCCGCTCTTGCTCTTTCTACTGCGACGGCGCGAACTGCATCGATCGTGAGACTCTCGCCGTCGAGCGAGATTGTTCCAGGGGCCATCAGGCTGCGTTTTCCGTCGCGGCCTTCACGACATGGCGCGTATCGGGATTCCATCTCCACTCTGCGGTGCCGCGGTCGAGATGAGCCCCGCCGAGCCATCGGTCGCTGCCGCCGAGTGTGATCCAGTCGTTGGCGCCGTTCAGAACTTCCCGGCCGGTCGCAGTGAGGCACATCTCCGCGTTGCGAAACGCGCGCGAGTCTTCCTCGGTGCGCGGCGCGTCGATTCGATCGCCGCTCGTGTACAGGATCAACGGTGACGTCGTGAGGCTCATCCGCTCGATGTAGCGCGCCATCGTCGCATCGCCGCAGAACATTCTCTCCTCGCGGTTGGCTACCTGCCTGAAGAGCTCGTGAAACGCTAGCGGTCCCTGTGCGACCGCCTCGAGTATCTGCGATTCGGAGCGCGACAGCCCGTTGACAGAAGACGGGAACTCCTCGAGATGGCGCCATAGCGAAAGCTGGAGAAACTCCAGGCTTGGCGTGTCCGCAGCGGCGAACTGCTCCAGATCTCGTGGATCCGCTGAGCGGAACGCCTTCCACGCGGCGCGCCCTGTATGAAGCATTTCGTCCGATATCTCGCGGCGCTGCTCGTAAAGATCAGCGAATCGATCGGGTGAAAGCGATCCGAGATAGCCCTCGAAGCTGACGATGGAAAGCTTCGTTCCCGTCTCGGCCCTGTCGTGTGCCGTATCGTCGGCGAGGAAATCGAGGATCTGGATCAGCTGAAGCTGGTCGTAGAGATCCCACTCGAACCAGAGCACGACCTCGTCGAAATCGGCGTAGCGCCGCAGCATCGAGTCGCGCTCGTCGAATCCCTCCTGAAGAGTGAGGAGGTCGCCGAAGTTCTCCTCGGCGAGCCAGCGGGCCCGAACACGGCTCAGCTCGACGAGCGACAGGCCGGATGGTACAGGGCCGTCGTGCAGCACGTCGCGCCAGGCGACTATCTCGCCACCGATTCCACCCGCGCGCATTGCGCCTACAGCGGAGTCCCCGTTCGTTATGTGGAGCACGTTCTGCACACGACAAACCTAGCTCATTGGAAGCCTGAAACCAGAAGAGCTCCGTCAGTTACCCGTCTGCCGGTATGTCTGTCTGTCGAAGTTGAATTTCAGGTCAGGCTGCGCGTTGAGTGCGATGAAGAAGTTGAACGCAAAGTTGCCGTTGGGGGCGCGAGTGAACGCGAAGATCGCGCGCCAGTCGTGCAGCTCCCGCTGCAGCGTCACCGAATGGCTCGCGAACTGGCTCTCCTGGAAATCATAGGTGGTTCCCCACGTCGTCGTCCATTTGGGAGTGATGTGGAAACCCATGTTCGACGTGAGGGTCTCGCGGCCGGGTATCTGAATGAAAGGCCCGCCCGACGTGAGGCTGCCGATTGGATCAGCCCCGATCGGTGTCGTCGACTGCTGAAGAATGCACTGGTCGTACACGAGCGGATTGTTGATCACGCCGCTGCAGAATTCGCGCGGGTCTACCACCACGACGGTGGCGTTGCCGACGGGCGGCCGCTGCCGCGTCGAGCTGAAGGTGAACGAAGCCTGCCAGGACTGGAACGACGGAATCGCGTACTGCTGGTTGCGCACCGACGTTCCAGCGACCGGTGTAGATGCAACACGCTGCTCGAGCGCATCCATCGGGCCCTGTCCGAGACGCTCGGTCTGAGGTGTGCCCTGAGGAACCGCTCGGCCGAAGATGCGAGTCAGTGCGCCGAATATTCCGGAATTCCCATTGATGCTGAACGACGCGTTGATGGCAGTGCGGAAAGGCTTGAACTTCGATGTATCGCTCTGGACGCTTCCCTGGAAAAGCGAATACTGCACATCCGCGTTGAAGCCGGGCAGCAGATCCGAATTGAACGACATTCCCAGGTTATCGGTCGTGAAGCCCGAGCCTCCGGTCTTGCGCTTTCTCTCGAAATCGTACGTGACAGGCGTGAAGTTCACTCCGAGCAGCTTGATCTTTTTCCCCTCGGCAGCGCCGGCGGTATCGCGCGGCTTGAGCTTCGCTTCGAG
>DASWQD010000083.1:0-3609 GCA_036398255.1 Gemmatimonadaceae bacterium
GTAGCCCGAACAAATACCGAAAGCAAGAAGGACACCAGTCCTCCACACTTGTTTGAACATGACCGTTATCTAAGTTGTTTTCGCGGCATATTCCCCCACCGCTGAATCGAATTGAGCGACGGCACGGCAATCGACAACGGAATTGGGCTCGGCCTGAACGAGGCCCTCGACGAGATCAGCGACATCTATGTCGTATTCGACTCGTCGTGGCGCTTTGTCTTTGAGAACCGCGCTGCCCGCGAGGTGATGCGCGAAGCCGGTTTCGATCCCCATGACGCAATTGGGAAAACCATCTGGGAAGTCGTCACATTCCTCGGCGGAACCGCGGCCGAAGCAAGCTTGCGGAAGGCGATGTCGGAGCGGGTGGTTACTGAATGGGAGGAGTCGTATCCCCCCGATATCCGCCTCCGGTGCCGCGCAGTCCCCACACTCGATGGGGGTGTGACAGTCGTCGCGCGAAACATGAGCGAGCAGTGGAAGTCGGATGCCCGCCATCGCGCTGCCGAGGAGAGAACGGCTGCACTTCAGGCGACGACGGCTGCGCTTGCAAGCGCGCTCACACTCGACCGTATTGCCGACATCATCGTCTCGGAGGGACGCTCGACGGTCGGAGCGCTTGCCGGCTCGGTTGCGCTCCTCAAGGAAGACGGCCTGCTCCACATCATTGCCGCAGCAGGATACAACCCGGAGATCGTTCAGCGCTTCGAGCATTTCAGCATCGACGACGATCTTCCATTCGCTCACGCAGTAGAGTCGGGCACGGCGGTGATCCTCAACTCGATCGAGGAGCGCGACACTCGCTATCCGCACCTGAAGGAGACCCGCCGCATGAGCGGAGGCGGCCCGCTTGCCGCAATTCCAATGACCATCGATGGCCAGGTAGTGGGGGGACTTGGATTCACCTTCCCAGCCGACGGCTCGATCGGAACTGAAAACGTCGAATTCATGACGGCGCTCGCGCAGCAGTGCGCGCAGGCAATCGAGCGCGCGCGGCTTTACGACGGGGAGAAGAAGGCCCGCGCATTCGCCGAAGAGGCGAACAAGGCGAAGACGGATTTTCTCACGACGATGTCGCACGAGCTGAGAACTCCGCTCAACGCCATCGGCGGTTACGCCGACCTCATTCAGGCCGGGATCCGCGGCCCCGTCACTGAAGAGCAGGCGCTCGACCTGGATCGCATCAAGCGAAGCCAGCGGCACCTGCTCTCGCTGATCAACGATGTGCTCAACTTCGCGAAGCTTCAGGCGGGAATGGTCCAGGTGTCGGTCATCGACTTCGACATGGATGTCGTGGCTTCCGGCGCCGAAGCTCTCGTCACCCCGCAGATTCTCGAGAGACAGCTGACATATCGGTTCATCGGCGCAGGCGAGCGCTGCATCGCGCGCGGAGATCCGGAGAAAGTCGAGCAGATCCTGCTCAACCTTCTTTCCAACGCGATCAAGTTCACCGAGCCGGGCGGAGAGGTCACCGTATCTCTCGAGTGCGATGATGCCACGGTGACTGTGAAAGTGTCGGACACTGGCACCGGCATCTCGTCGGACAAGCTTCAGGCGGTGTTCGAGCCTTTCGTTCAGCTGAACCGGACGAAGACGAGCTCGAATGAGGGAACGGGGCTCGGCCTCGCGATCAGCCGCGATCTCGCTCGCGCCATGGGGGGCGAGCTCACCCTGTCGAGCGAACCGAACGTCGGATCTGTTTTTTCTCTTCGCCTCTTAAGAGCGATTTGACGGATCTGAACGGATCAGGGAACTCGGAATTCCGTGTCTTAACCCAGACGGTGGCGGGTCGTGGGTGCCCGGTTAACCGGTTTTGGGTTTTACGGTCAGAACCGAATAACCGAATGACCGGAGAACCGATTACTCAGAACCCGCCACCGTCTGGGTCTTTCGTTTCAGTCCACGACGATCCGGAAGCCCCGGCTCGAGAGCAGTTCTCAAATCGTGCGGCACTACAGGAATTCGAAACTCCGCCTGCTTGTTCCAACCGAGTGACTGGGCGCGGACCTTCACGCTCGCGGAGCACGCTTCAGCGGGATCGCCGAATGGAGAGCGGCGCCACACATAGCTGTGCGGCATGATGCGCGACACGAGACGAATGCTCGCCATCGACGTATGCGAGGTGAGCGCGACGAAGGCAGCTCCTCCTTCGCGCGCCGCTCGTGAGAGTCGCACCATCTCCGTCCCCGCCGGCTCGGATCCCGCCAGAACGATGAGCGAGAATCCTCCGCATCTGAGCAGCTCCTCCGCCGCGCGCAGCGAGTTGCGACGATTGGCCGGCCTCACGAGAACAGGCCCCTCCTCCCAGAATTCACCGGCGATCGTTCCGAGCCCGTCGATCCACGCCGCGCGCTCTCCGGTGGATGCAACGGTGAGACACGCCGCCCGGAGAATCGCAGTCGCTCCCCCCTGAGGAAGCCACACGGAAAGCCGTCCGCGCGGGAGTCCTCCGCCCGGAAGAATTCCATCGAGTGATTCGATTCCCGTCGCCACCGGCTCCGCTGTGCGATGCGTGACCGGAGTCGCATCCGGGAAACGCTGCTCGAGCAGCGAGCGAAGAAGGGCAGTCGAGGACATATGGCCTCCCTTCAGTGTATCCCGAACAAATACCGAAAGCAAGAAGGAGACGTTAGCTTACCCGATTCATCCCAAAGCTGCCCATGAAACGCCAGATAATCGTACTCGCACTGATCGCCAGCGCCTGCACCTCCGACGCTCCGAAGACCGCCGAGGACAGCGCGGTTGCCGCCAGGGCCAGGGCAGACAGCACTGTCGAGGCCGCGCGACAAGCAGTGATCCCTCCCGGTGAATCCGCCTCCGCTCCTGCACCCGCTCCCCCTCCAGGCCGGCAGGCGGGCGAATGGGAGGTCACCCCTGAAGGAATCGGAGCGCTTCGCGCAGGGATGAGCCTCGATGAAGCGAAGATCGTGATGCACGGCAATCTCGTCGTCCCCGTGAAGCTCGAGCAATGCGATTACGTGAATTTCACGAACGCGCCAGCAGGACTCGCCGCAATGGTCGAGAAGGGTGAGATCTCGCGCGTCGAGGTCAGGAGCGGAACAGTCGCAACAGTGGAAGGCGCGCGCATCGGCGACACAGAGGAGAAGATCAAGTCACTCTACCCCGGCATGGTGACCGTGCGGCCTCACAAGTACACCGACGGCCACTATCTGGTGGTCACGCCAAAGGATGCCGGCGAAAACCGCATCGTGTTCGAGACAGACGGAAAGAAAGTGACACGTTATCAGTCGGGACGAAGACCGGCAGTCGAATACGTGGAGGGATGTTCCTGATGAGCAGGCCACGACATTTTCTCGGGTTGCGAACAGTGATCTACGCCGCACCCGACATCGCGAAAGCAAAGGACTGGTACTCGAAGGCGTTCGGCCTCGATCCCTACTATGACCAGCCGTATTACGTCGGATTCAACGTCGGCGGATACGAGCTCGGGCTCGACCCGAATGCAAAGCACGTCGGCCCGGGCGGATCGACAGCGTGGTGGGGAGTCGCGAGCATCGCCGACGCGATGGAGCACATGAAATCCATCGGAGGCGTGGTCGTCGAGTCACCGCATGACGTCGGCGACGGAATCAAGGTCGGATCGGTGAAGGA
>DASWQD010000084.1:0-7050 GCA_036398255.1 Gemmatimonadaceae bacterium
GGTCAGAATCGGCGCTCCGGCGGGGCGGCCGCAGCAGAAGGCGCGCGGAATGCCTCACAACAGGGGGGACGCCAGGCCGGAACCAACCTTCCTGAAGTCACCGACGCGCAGTGCGCCAAAATCACTGCGGATCTCGCGAAGCATCCCGATGTCCAGCCGAAGATCGCGGACCTTCGAACGAAGATGATGAGCGGTGAGATCGACCGGCAGACAATGCAGGCGGAATCACAGAAGATTTACGCCGCCGCGGGAATCGATGCGCAGGTCGCACGAGCCTGCAATTTCAGGCAGCGGCAGGGAGGTCAGCGCGGCGGCGCACAGGCCGCTACTCGCGTTACGAACGGGCCGCAGGATGAAGCAGCCGCGACCGCCGGTGGCGGACGCGCGGGCGGACGCCGCGGAATGGTCTTCGTAGTGAAGAACGGAAAGTATACGCCGAAAGTCGTGAGGCTCGGCGTCAGCAACTACGATGTCTCTGAAGTGCTCTCGGGACTGACAGAGGGAGATTCTGTCGCGATCCTTAACGTCGCCGCGATGCAGGCGAGACAGCAGGCCGAGCTCGACCAGGTGCGAAACCGCGGCGGCGTGCCCGGTCTCCAGCGTCAGCAGCAGGGTGGACAAGGCGGAGCTGGCGGAGCCGGCGGTGGCGCAGCGGGGAGAGCCGGCGGAGGCCAGAGGGGAGGTAACAACTGATGACGGCTCCAGCCCAAAGACCGAAGGAGCGCGGCGAGAATCTCCGCGGCACCGGCGGCGCGCCGAAACAGGCCGCGCATCGTCACGAGCTTCCCGCGGCGAGCATCACGCTCGCCAAGGAAATCGTGCTCGTCGCGCTCGGCGCACTGCGAGCGAACAAGATGCGCTCTTTCCTCACCATGCTCGGCATCGTCATCGGCGTGGCAGCGGTGATCGCGATGGTCGCGATCGGCAAGGGTGCGCAGAATTCCATCAGCGAGCGTATTGCCGGACTGGGAACGACGCTTCTCACAGTGAGACCGGGAGCGCGCCGCGGATTCGGCGTTGCGACTGAGAACAACGAGAAGCTCACAGTCGAGGACGCGGAAGCGCTGGAGAGGCGCGGTACATACTTCGCCGCGGTGGGCCCGGAGATGAACAAGCGGCTCCTGCTTCAGTTCGGGTCATTGAATGCGCAGACCCAGGTAACCGGCGCCAAGCCGCGGTTCATGGAGATCCGCAAGTTCAACCTTGCCGCGGGACGCTTCTTCAATGAAGGCGAAGAAGCAGGGATGCGGCGCGTTGCAGTCCTCGGCTCGGCTGTGATAGAGAATCTCGGACTGCAGAGTCCCGAGGCGATCGTCGGCGAGAACGTGAGAATCGGCGGGCTTCAGTTCGAGGTCATCGGCGTCTTCGAGTCGAAGGGCCAGTCGGGCGGATTCGGCAACAATCCCGATGACATCATCGTGATTCCATTGTCCACCGCCCGGTACCGTGTGATGGGCACGCCGAATCTCAACTCGATTGCAGTGCTCGCGATCACGGAGCAGCAGATCCCCGAGGCGCAGGCCGATATCCAGTCGATTCTCCGGCGCCAGCACAGATTGACGGCGGACAAGAAAGACGACTTCGACATCCGCAATCAGGCCGAATTCCTGAACACTTTTGCGGAGACGACAAAGACCTTCACGTTCCTGCTCGCGGGAATTGCGGCGGTGAGCCTTCTCGTCGGCGGCATCGGCATCATGAACATCATGCTCGTATCGGTGACTGAGCGAACGCGCGAGATCGGCGTGCGCAAGGCGCTCGGGGCCACGAAGGTCGCGATTCTCTTTCAGTTCCTGATCGAGGCGATCGTTCTCTGCCTGCTCGGTGGTCTCGTCGGCGTGATCCTCGGTGCGGGCGGTGCACTTGCGCTCAGCAAGCTCGGGGGATTCAACACGACGGTGGATATTTCGTCGGTCATTCTCGCGTTCGTCTTCTCGGCGACCGTCGGTGTGCTGTTCGGGGTGTGGCCGGCGCGTCGTGCCGCGTCGCTCGATCCGATCATTGCCCTTCGGTACGAGTGACTACAAAGGAGCTGCAAGGAAAAGGCCCTGGCAGATGCCAGGGCCTTTTGACGTTGAGAGGGGGTTGGAAGCCTAGACGGACTCGTCGACTTCTCTCTCGGCCTTGCCGAAGTTCTTCTGGATCTTGCCCTCGAGCTCCTTGGCGCGACCCTTGATGTGCTCGCTCGTGTTGTCGGTGGCATCTCCGAGATCACCGCGGACCTGGCCTTCCATCTCCTTGGCCGTTCCCTTTACCTGATTCTCGATGCCACGCTGTTCGAGGTCCTTAGCCATATATTCCTCCGGTCAAATTAGCTGTACGTTCACCGCCCACTGCGGCGCCCGTCTAAATGCAATCGATGTGCCGAGTGGTTTTGTCTGGTGGGCACGCGTTTTGACAACATTGTGATTTGCTTGCACCCCCGAATAGAGACGTCCAATAAGCACGCATCCTGAGTCGAACCCCACTGGCAACCGCCTGGCGAAGCTGACATTGCTCGCAATAGGCGTCGTGTATGGCGACATCGGCACGAGCCCTCTTTACGCGATTCGCGAATGCTTCAAGGAAGAGCATGGACTCGCGGCAACTCCGGCGAACGTATACGGCGTGCTTTCGCTCATCCTGTGGGCGCTGATAATCATCGTCAGCATCAAGTACGTCGTTTTCATTCTGCGGGCGGACAATCGTGGTGAAGGAGGCGAGCTCGCGCTTCTCGCGCTGATTCTTCAGACGCAGCAGCGCACGAGCGACAATACCCGGCGCTTTATCATCATCGCGCTCGGCCTCACCGGCGCCGCGCTTCTCTACGGCGACGGCGTCATCACTCCCGCAATGTCGGTCCTCGGCGCAACAGAGGGGCTGGAGGTGATTGCGCCGCAGTTCCATGTCTTCGTGGTTCCGTCGACGATAGTCATTCTCACCTCGTTGTTCCTGATCCAGAAGAAAGGCACAGCGAAGGTGGGACGTGTGTTCGGGCCCGTGATGGTGCTCTGGTTCGTGGCTATTGCCCTGCTCGGTATCATCGAGATATCGAAAGGCCCGGGTATCCTGCTTGCCATCAATCCGTGGCACGGCGTGAAGTTCTTTCTGTCGAACGGGTTCGCTGCCTTCGTCATTCTCGGTGCCGTGGTGCTTGCGGTGACCGGCGCCGAAGCGCTGTACGCAGACATGGGACATTTCGGGCGACGCCCGATTCGCGTTGCGTGGTTCAGTCTCGTCCTGCCCGCGCTCATGCTCAACTACTTCGGACAGGCGGCGCTGATCCTGCGCGAGCCCGCGGCCGCTGCGAATCCGTTCTACCTGCTGGCGCCGAGATTTCTTCTTTACCCGTTGCTCGCCCTCGCTACTGCGGCCGCGGTGATTGCATCGCAGGCGCTCATTTCGGGCGCGTTCTCCATAACACAGCAGTGCATCCAGCTCGGCTATTGTCCGCGAATGTCGATCATCCATACGTCGGAGACCGAGCACGGGCAGATCTACATTCCCGAGGTCAACCGCGCATTGATGGTGGGATGCCTCACCATCGTGATCGGCTTCCAGTCCACCAGCGCGCTGGGCGCAGCGTACGGCATCGCTGTCACCGGCTCGATGGCGATCAGCACGATCCTGTTCTCGACACTTGCCCGCACACGCTGGCAATGGAGCTGGCCGAAGGTGATCGGGCTCGCAAGCATGTTCCTGATCGTCGATCTCAGCTTCTTCGGGTCCAACGCGCTCAAGATCATTCACGGCGGATGGGTGCCGCTCGCGATCGCAATCATGGTCTTTACCCTCATGACGACGTGGAACAGCGGACGCAGGATCGTGCAGAACCTTCTCGCCCGCGGCTCTCTGCCGATCGATCTGTTCATGGCCGACGTCGCGAAGCGCAAACCGTACCGCGCTCCCGGCACCGCCGTTTTCATGACGTCGAATCCGGAAGGAGCTCCGCTCGTTCTGCTGCATCACCTCCGGCACAACAAGACTCTCCTTCAGAACGTGATTCTTCTCTCGATCCTGGTGACCAACGTTCCGTACGTTGCCGACGAGGAGCGCATCACCGCGACAGATCTCGGCGAAGGATTCTGGCGCGTGGTTGCGAAGTACGGCTTCATGGAAAAAGCCGACGTCCCGCAGGTCCTCGCACGGTGCCGTGCGCTCGGTGTCGTCGCCGACCGCCGCGACACGACCTACTTCCTCGGCCGCGAGAGACTGCTCCCCACCGGGCGCATGCCGCTTGCACGATGGCGCAAGAAACTTTACATCTTCATGTCGCGAAATTCCCGCACGGCGACGGAATACTTCTCCATTCCGCCCAACCGTGTCGTGGAGCTCGGCGCCCAGCTGGAGATGTAAGCGAAACACAACCCAGGTAATCCCAAATCAGCAATCACCCCGAGTCGCATCCAACCGGGAAGCGACTCCGACAACTGACCCTCGTCGCACTCGGCGTCGTCTACGGCGACATCGGGACGAGTCCGCTATACGCGCTCCGCGAGTGCTTCAAGGAAGAGTACGGGCTCGCTCGCACGCCGGCGAATGTCTACGGAGTTCTGTCCCTCGTAGTCTGGGCGCTCATCCTCGTCGTGAGCGTCAAATACCTGATCTTCATTCTCCGAGCTGACAACCGAGGTGAAGGCGGCGTGCTCGCCCTGCTCGCGCTCATGCTTCAGCAGCAGCGGCGGGCAGCCGACACGAACTTCAAGCAGTTCATCATCGTTCTCGGACTGATCGGCGCCGCGCGGCTCTATGGTGACGGCATCAGTACACCTGCCATCTCGGTGCTCGGCGCGATGGAAGGCCTCGAGGTAATCACACCAAAGCTTCACTTCGCGATCGTGCCGCTCACGATCGTGATCCTTCTGTCACTGTTCCTCGTCCAGAAAAAGGGGACTCACAAGGTCGGCCGGGTTTTCGGACCGGTGATGATGGTGTGGTTCGCCACGATCGCGGCGCTCGGTATATACGAGATCGCTCTCGCGCCCGAGATTCTCCAGGCGGTCAACCCCTGGTATGGCTTTCAGTTCTTCCTCACGCATGGCAAACAGGCCTTCGTCCTGCTTGGCGCGGTGGTGCTCGTCGTCACGGGAGGTGAAGCACTGTACGCCGACATGGGTCACTTCGGCCGTCGCCCGATCAGGATGGCCTGGTTTTACCTCGTCCTGCCTGCCCTGCTTCTCAATTACTTCGGGCAGGGTGCACTGATCCTTCGGCATCCCGAGGGCGCCGAAAACCCGTTCTTCATGCTCGCTCCGCGTGTGCTGCTGTATCCGCTCATTGCGCTCGCAACGATGGCGGCGATCATCGCCTCACAGGCTTTGATATCGGGCGCGTTCTCCCTCACTCAGCAGGCGGTGCAGCTCGGCTATTCACCACGTGTCCACATCGTCCATACCTCGAAGACCGAAGCCGGACAGATCTACATACCGGAAGTGAACACGGCATTGATGGTCGGATGCCTGCTCGTAGTGCTCGGCTTCAGGTCGACGGGTGCGCTCGGGGCAGCGTACGGAATTGCCGTGACGGGCACGATGGGAATCACTACCCTCCTCTTCTATCTGCTTGCTCGCTCGCGATGGAACTGGAAACTCGGTCACGCGCTTGCCTTCGCAATATTTTTCCTGGCAATCGACCTGGCATTCTTCGGCGCGAATGCGCTCAAGATCATGCATGGGGGATGGGTGCCCATCGTTGTCGGGCTCGGGATCTTCACCCTGATGACTACGTGGTATCAGGGACGACGCATTGTCCTGAAGCTTCTCACGAGGGCATCGCTTCCAATCGAGATGTTTCTCAACTCGGTGGCTGAGCATAAGCCGGCACGCGTATCAGGCACTGCCGTGTTCATGACATCCGATCCCGATGGTGCCCCGCTTGTTCTGTTGCATCATCTCAAGCACAACAAGGTGCTGCACGAGCAGGTCGTCCTGCTTTCAGTTCTCAGCGCGACAGTGCCGGAGATACCGGAAGACGAGAGAATTCAGATTCTTCCGCTCCGTGAAGGATTCTGGCGCGTCAAGGCGCGCTATGGATTCATGGAGACGGCAAACGTGCCGGCAATCCTGGCGCGATGCGCCGACGCCGGAATCAGGTCGGAAAAACTCCACACCACTTATTACCTCGGCCGCGAGAGACTCATTCCCGATCCGAATTCGAAAGCACGACTCGCATCATGGAGAAAGAAGCTCTTCATTTTCATGTCGAGGAATTCACGCTCCGCAACGGAGTTCTTCGGAATTCCGCCGAACCGGGTCGTCGAGCTCGGCGCGCAGATCCAGCTCTAGTCTCGCTATCGAAGACCCCTTCTCTGGAGGCGGCGACGTAGAGAACGGCCACTCGCCGGGAGCATGGGCTCGCACGACGTCTACTCTTTCGCCACAAGACGAACAGCGCCAACGTATTGGCGTGCCAGGACCTCCCGACGTCATTTCCGGCTTGTCTGCTCGGTACCGCCTGCTCGACCCGATCGGGCGAGGTGGCATGGCCGAAGTGTATTCAGCCCTCGATGCACGGCACGACCGGATGGTGGCCATCAAGTTCGTCGAGGTCGCGCCCGAATTGAACGGCGCCGATCGGTTTCTCAGGGAACTCAGAATCGCTGCCCGGCTCAGCCATCCACACCTCCTCCCTGTATTTGATTCCGGCGAAGTCGCAGGGCGAATGTATTACGTGATGCCTCTGGTTATCGGAGAGTCATTGCGCGAGCGGCTCCGTCGCGAAGGTCGGCTGCCGACAGGGGAAGTCATACGAGTTACTCGCGAGATAGCCGACGCTCTCGACTACGCGCACGGTCAGGGCATCGTCCATCGCGACGTCAAACCGGAGAACATCCTCCTCTCGCAGAACCATGTGCTGCTTGCGGATTTCGGAATCGCGAGACTGGTTGTCGGCGGAGACACCATAACGGCACACGGCATGGCGATTGGCACACCGGCGTACATGAGTCCGGAACAGCTCTTCGGGGAAGACGCGGGGCCTCCAGCCGACGTGTTTGCGCTTGGCGCCGTCATTTACGAAATGCTCTCCGGCACGCCTCCCGATCGAATGGCACTCGAGCCACCCTCTGGACCC
>DASWQD010000085.1:0-4139 GCA_036398255.1 Gemmatimonadaceae bacterium
CTGCGGGCAGAGCGCCGCCCCGAGTCGGAGATGTCCGCACTTTTTCGCGAGGAGCGCGCGTTCGACTCGGCGCTGTTCGCATCGGCGACGCATGCAAAGAGTGTCGGGGCGTTTCAGGGTGCGAACTACGATGCGAAGGCGTATTACCGGCCAGCCATCGACTGCATCATGTTCACTCGCGACAACGTGCCATTCTGCCCCGTCTGCCGGCGCGCAATTTCGCAGATAATCGACCTGCACATCTAGTTTTGAACGAGGCAGGGCGCTGGTTAAGTTTGGTTGTACCGAACGACGGCAGGGTAGCTCAGCCGGTTAGAGCACGGCACTCATAATGCCGGGGTCGCGGGTTCGAGTCCCGCCCCTGCTATTCATAAGAAAGCCGCTCAGCCCAATCGGTTGAGCGACTTTTCGTTTCTGTGCTGTTACCTTTGTATCATAAAGTACTTTTAGAAGCTTTCTTCACAGACCCAGAATGACGCAGCCGTCAACCGAATTCCTCGAGCTTCAAGCGGCCCTCGCCGGCGAATATTCACTCCAGCGTGAGCTTGGACGCGGGGGGATGGGAGTCGTCTACCTCGCTCGCGACGTCCAGCTCGATCGCGACGTCGCCATCAAGGTGCTGCCGCAGGACCTTGCACGAAGCGCTGAATCACGCGAGCGATTCGTGCGCGAGGCGCGCACTGCGGCCGGACTCTCGCACCCTCACATCGTTCCAATTCATCGCGTCGGCGAGGCGGACGGCTTCGTCTTTTTCGTCATGAGCTACGTCGAGGGTGAGACGCTCGGAGATCGACTGCGCAATCGCGGTCCCCTCCCGCCCGCTGACGCTGCGCGCGTATTGCGCGAGGTCGCATGGGCTCTCGCCTACGCGCACGGCCGCGGCATCGTTCATCGTGACGTCAAGCCGGACAACATCCTGCTCGAAGCCGGGACAGGCCGCGCGCTCGTCACTGACTTCGGGATCGCCCATGGCGGTGGGGATGCAGGATCGCCGACGGAAGCAGGCAAGATCATGGGGACTGCCTACTTCATGAGCCCGGAGCAGGCATCGAGCGGTCCCGTCGACGGGCGCAGCGACATTTATGGCCTCGGCGTTGTTGGCTATCTCGCTGTGAGCGGTCAGCTGCCGTACGATGAAACCGACCGATCAGCGGCGCTCCTTCCCGCCCGCGGTGCGCCGCAGAGTCTGATGCGCGTTGCACCGGGAATTCCTCCTGCGCTCGCTGCCGCGATCGACCGCTGCCTGCACCACGACCCTGCGAGCCGCTTCCAGGATGGAGAGACACTCGCGGATGCTCTTGCCCCGACAAGCGACGCGCGGCCCGCTCTGCCTCCGACGCTGCGCGCATGGCTCGGCGCGAGTAATCCGCTCCTCGTCCCGTACATGGCGTGGTCCGGCGTGTTCGGCACTCTTACTTTGGCGAACCTCATCGCGTGGGTAACGGGGAATCGGCCAGATGGGCCGGCCGATATCGTGCTCTTGATGGCCATCACCTCGCTCCCACTTTTGCCGATACTCGGCTTTCACCTGAACCAGGCGCGCCGGCAGTTCCGTGCGGGACATACCCTCAGCGACCTCCGTTCCGCTTTGGAGGTCGCGCAGAAAGAACGCTCCGAAATTGCAGTGCTGGCGTCCGAGGATGAGGAGGGTGCCGGGCACCGGATGCTGCGGATCGCCACACTTGCAGCGGGAACCTGGCTCGCGGTCACCGTAGGGCTCGTCATCCAGGGAACGATCCACGAGAATCAAGTCGCCATTGGGTGGATCCTCGGCCCAATATTATCTACCATGGCTCTCGGTGCACTGAGCAATGCGCTCGACGTGAGGTTCATTCCCAGGCGGATTCGAAAATTGTGGCAAACCGGGATGCGCGATCGCCTGTGGAACAGCCGAGTCGGCGAGTGGTTTGCTCGGCAGCTCGGCGCCCCGGAGAGATCGCATGCGGTCGATGGCGGCGTGTTCCGCCCGACCGAAGCTGCTCTCGGCGTAGCCGCGTCAGAATTGTTCGAAGCGCTGCCGACGGCGTACCGTGATCAGCTGATGGAGCTGCCCGCGACAGTGGCCGCGCTCGAGGCCCGAGCTGCTGAAGCGCGAGCGGAGGTGGATGTTGTGGCGGCTCTCGCGCCGTCCGGCAGCGCTGCCGCACAAGTGCTGGAAACCCGGCGCAATGCGGCCTCGTCGCACCTGGCGGCGAGCGTTGCCGCGCTGGAAAAAATCAGAGTCGATCTCCTGCGGCTTCAAGCTCGTCCCGCTGACCTCGCTCCGCTCACGACGCTGATCGACGCAGCGCATCATCTTGGAGAGGAGGCCCGGCGTCTTGCCGACGCCGAGCGCGAGGTGGACGAGGTGGTCATGCGGCGCCCGATTGGTCCAGGACGGATACCGACCCCGAGGTGACGGTCGCCTATTGCGCCGGCGTTCCCATGCTGGAATATCCTCCGTCTTTCATCGCATAGACCGACAGGTCCAAACCCGCTCCGCTGAAGCTGACCGTGCCCGGAGGAAGATTGGCCAGCACGTATTCGGAGTAGCCGTCGCAGTGCTGAATGCCCTCCCAGTCCTGCCAGCACTCGATCAACCAGCCGCGTACCTCGTAACCGTCCTCGACTGAAGAGTTGTCGATCCACGTCAGGTTGACGATGCCGGAAGCTTCAGTTGTTGCGGTCACTCCCGCTGGCGCCCTCGGAGCGGTAGTGCATGCAGAGTTCGACGGCGCTGCGTCATATCCGTCGAGGTAATTGATCACGCGGTAGCACGCGGGCTGCTCGGCCTGAGCCGTCGCCTGAAACGTTGCCAGCCCTGTCATCGTGCCTTGCGCGATGCTCCACGACGCACCGCCATCAAAGGAGCGTTCGATCCGGAAACTGTGACCGACCGCGTACCATTGCACTTCGACCAGGTCACTCGAGAATGGTCGTGCTGTCGCTCCCTCCGCCGGTGCAGGAACGGCCCGCCCGCAGGTGACATTGGAGAAGGGGGAGAAAAAGCGGACTCCACGTACATCCTGTACCGCGCGAATCATGTAACAGTATTCCGCGAAAGGCGTCAGGTCCGAATCCCCGGCGCCGCGCTGCCAGGGTGAGGCCTGGCTGCGCAGCGAGAAAATTCCTGTTGGACCGGTAGTCGAGCGATGGATCTCGAACCCCGTCTCGCTCGCCGCGGTGTAGTCCCAGGCAATTGTGAATTCATGCGCAGAGTACAGGCCGATCCTCGCATTGGTCGGCGCGAGCAGCGGCGGGGGAGACGTGATGACAGGTGTTGCGGCGCAAGCCGTGTTGGAAGGTCCGGAGGTGATGACCTTGTTTCCGGTCGCTCGTACCGCACGAACCCAGTAGCAGTACTCGAGTCCGTACGTGACGCCCTTGTCGCTGTAGGCGGTGACATTTGCGCCGGGGCTGCCGAGAAGAATCGTGGGACTGAACTGCACCGTGGGCGTCGCTCGGTATATCTCGAACTTCGTTTCATCGTTGGAGTTGTCCTGCCAGGTCATGTCGATCTGGGTGTCGGATACCGCCGCGGCGGTAAAGCTCGTCGGAGCGCTCAGCTCGGACCTGGGATATTGTCTCGCTCCGGACAATCCGTCGGCGTCCATGCCTGGCTCGAATGGCTGGGGACTGTCACAGCCGGCAATCAACACTGCCGCGGCGGAAACGGATCGAAAGAATGACGGAATTCGTTGCATTGCTGTGTCTCCAGAGGGATCGGATCTGCCAGGTGGCAGTTTCTGTCTGGAAAGGCGGCAAAAGGCCTGAAATGCGGACGCCGGGTTGTCGCAGTCGGTGCGATTACATGCGCACGGCATCAGAATAGCTTTGATTGCAGGGATGACAGATCGATCCAAGGACCAGGCCGGCTTCGAGGCACTCGGCATCACGCCCGACGTCTCACAGACTCTCACCTCGCTCGGGTACGAAGAGCCGACTCCAATTCAGCGGGACGCCATCCCGCCATTTCTCGCGGGCCGCGACCTGGTGGGGCAAGCCGCAACGGGAACGGGAAAAACCGCCGCATTCGCTCTTCCGATCATCGAAATGCTGATAGGCGACGCCGATCGAGGCCGAGGCAAGCGAAATGTCCGCGCACTCGTTCTCGTTCCCACACGCGAGCTCGCAATGCAGGTCGCAGAAGCGATTCACAA
>DASWQD010000086.1:0-15256 GCA_036398255.1 Gemmatimonadaceae bacterium
GTCGCTCTCGATTCTCGCCGACCGCGCAAAGTGGCGCGAGATGAGCGACCTCGGCGCCAGTGACTCGCGGGCCCGGTTCTCGCTCGACGCGATCGTCAGTCAATACGAGAAACTCTATCTCACCTCACTCGCAAACTGACAAGTGACGACATTCCAGGCGGTGGTCCTCGGTCTGATCCAGGGTCTCACCGAGTTTCTGCCTATTTCCAGCTCCGCTCATCTCTCTCTCGCGCCGGTGCTGTTCGGTTGGAGGGACCCCGGTCTCGCGTTCGACGTCGCGCTGCATTTCGGCACTCTCGTGGCGGTCCTCTGGTATTTCCGACGGGAATGGGCCGGTCTGATCGCGGCTGCCGGCGGGATCGTGTCGACGCGCCGGGTGGACACTGTCGAAAAGAAGCGTCTCGTGTATCTCGTTGTCGCGACGATCCCCGGGGCGATCGGTGGATTGCTGCTCGAAGAGAAAGCGGAGACTGTATTCAGGGCTCCGATGCTGACGGCGATCGCGCTCATCGTGATGGGCGTCATTCTCTGGCTCGTCGACCGCCTTGCACAACAGGATCGGCCGCTCGACCGCATGCGGTGGCAGGATGCGCTGCTGATTGGAATTGCGCAGGTGGTGGCATTGATACCGGGCGTATCACGTTCGGGCTCGACGATCAGCGCTTCGCGCGCGCTCAAGTTCGACAGGCAGGCGGCGGCTGTCTTCAGCTTTCTGATGAGCATGCCGATCACCGCCGCGGCGGTGATCTTCAAGGGCCGCGAGGTGATCGACAACGGCGACTTCAATACGCCGGTAGTGGCGGGAATTCTGGCGGCGGCGGTCAGCAGCTGGCTTGCGATCGCGGTCCTTTTGCGGTACGTAAGCAAGCACAGCTACGGGATTTTTGCGCTGTACCGCGTGCTCCTGGGAATCTTCGTCATAGTGTTCCTCAACATGCGTGGCTGACGAGTATCGTTTCGACGGACTGACCGCTCGCGAGATGGCGGAAATGCTCGGCCTTCCGAAGGTCGAGCTGATGGAAACGACTACGTCTACAATGGATGTTGCGCACCGACTCGCCGCCGACGGTTGCCGCTCCGGCACTCTCGTCATCGCGAACCACCAGACTGCAGGCCGGGGACGGAGCGGAGGCAAGTGGACATCCCCTACCGCCCGCGGACTGTGGCTCACAATCATCGAGCGGCCGGCGGACGTCACGGGGATCGAGGTTCTGGCGCTGAGGGTCGGCTTGCGCGCCGCTCGCGCTCTCGACCGGTTTGCTCCCGAGCCACTTCGGCTGAAGTGGCCGAACGATCTTTACATCGACGACCGGAAGCTCGCGGGAATCCTGATCGAGGCACGATGGCGCGAAGGCCGGCTGGAGTGGGTTGCAATCGGAGTCGGCGTCAATGTGACCGCACCCGACGACATGCCGCTCGCCGCTGAGCTCGATCCAGGCACGCGGCGAATCGAGGTTCTCGAGGATCTGATACCTGCGGTGCGATCGGCGGCGATCTGCGCCGGCAACCTCAAACCCATCGAGCTGATCGAGTGGAACGCGCGCGACATGGCGCGCGGACGGCGCTGCAGCGCTCCGGCGCGTGGTGTCGTGGAGGGCATAACGGAGTCGGGAGAGCTGCTCGTTGCGCTTGCTGATTCGGTCGCCAGATTCCGCTCGGGCTCACTGATCATAGACTTCAAGCAATGATTCTCGCATTCGACGTCGGAAACACGGAAACGACCGCGGCTCTGTTCGACGGTGAGCTGATTCGCGGGCACTGGCGAGTCACGACGAGTCTTCCGCGGACTCCGGACGAGTACTCGCTCCTGCTTCGGTCGCTTCTCGATGCAGAAGGCATGGACACGACCGTCGTCAACGGCGCGGCGATCTGTTCCGTCGTGCCTCCGGTGACCCAGGTCCTCGCCGCCGCGTGCGAAGACTGCTTCGGCTTGCCCCCGGTATTCGTGGATGCACGCGCGGCACTGCCGATCCGGCTCGAAGTCGACGAGCCTTTCACGGTGGGTGCGGACAGGATCGCGAACACACTGGCCGCGAGCAGAATCTGGAAACGCGACGCGATAGTGGTGGATCTTGGAACCGCGACGACTTACGACTGCATCACTGCCGATGGCGCGTTCATCGGCGGGATAATCCAGCCCGGAGTCCGCACATCGGCGGAGACATTGTTCAAGCGCACGTCGCAGCTCGCGGCGACAGAGCTTGTTGCACCGCGAAAAGTGATCGGCACTCGCACCGACGAATGCATTCGCTCCGGCGTCATCTACGGCGCGGCCGATTCCGTTGACGGGCTTGTCCGCCGCATCAAGAACGAGTGGGATGTCGAGTCGCCGATCGTGATTGCGACAGGCGGGCTCGCCGAGATCCTGCAGCCGTACTGCGAGACGCTCGATGAGGTCGATCCGCTCCTGACTCTCAAGGGAGTCCGGATCGGCTACGAGCTGCTCCAGTCAGTGGTGCAAACCCGGACCCGCGCGGTCTCGTGAAAAGGCGAGTCGAGGGATGCGAAAGCTCCTGATTCTGGCGCTCCTGGCGACGATGTTCGCGGCACTTTGCCCGTCGGCCTCGCTGGCTTGAATTAGCCCTCCTGACCGTCTAACTTAAGGGGGATTAGCACTCTCATCATGAGAGTGCTAATGCCCCTTTTTCATGCCATTTCAAGCAGGAGGGATGCACAATATGGCCACAAAGACGAGCAGCACCGTTGCACCGCTCGCGGACCGGATCGTCGTCCGTGCGCTCGAGGAGACCGAACAGATGCGCGGCGGTCTTTTCATTCCCGACACCGCCAAGGAAAAGCCGATGCAGGGCGAGGTAATCGCCGTCGGACCCGGACGCTTCGAGAAGGACAAGCGCGTTCCCATGGAGCTCAAGGTCGGTGACAAGGTTCTCTATGGCAAGTACAGCGGGACCGAAGTCACGATCGATAACGAGCCGCTCCTGATTCTCCGCGAAGCCGACGTGCTCGCGGTTGTCAGCTAACCGTAACGACAGGAAACTGAATCCATGGCAGCCAAGGAACTCCATTTCAACACCGACGCGCGCGCTGCACTGAAGCGCGGCGTTGACCAGCTCGCCGAGGCGGTGAAGGTCACCCTCGGACCGAAGGGCAGAAACGTCGTCATCGACAAGAAGTTCGGCGCACCGACCGTCACCAAGGACGGCGTCACTGTCGCCAAGGAGATCGAGCTCTCGGATGCGCTCGAGAACATGGGCGCCCAGATGGTGAAGGAAGTCGCGACGAAGACGTCAGATCTCGCCGGCGACGGCACCACCACCGCGACCGTTCTCGCTCAGGCCATCTTCCGCGAAGGCCTCAAGAACGTCACCGCCGGCGTGAACCCGATGGCCCTCAAGCGCGGCATCGACAAGGCCGTTGCGGCAGTCGTCGAAGAGCTCAAGAACATGAGCGTCGTCACGCAGGGCAAGAAGGAGATCGCCCAGGTTGGCGCAATCTCCGCGAACAACGACAAGGAAATCGGTGATCTGATTTCCGAAGCGATGGAAAAGGTCGGCAAGGACGGAGTCATCACGGTCGAAGAGGCAAAGGGCCTCGAGACCACCCTCGAGACGGTCGAGGGAATGCAGTTCGACCGCGGCTATCTCTCCCCGTACTTCGTGACGGACCCGGAGAAGATGGAAGCCGTTCTCGAAGACGCGATGATTCTCATTCACGACAAGAAGATCTCGTCGATGAAGGATCTTCTCCCGATCCTCGAGAAGGTCGCTCAGCTCGGCAAGCCTCTGCTCATCATCGCCGAGGACATCGAGGGTGAGGCGCTGGCGACGCTCGTCGTCAACAAGCTCCGCGGAACGCTTCGCGTCTGCGCAGTCAAGGCCCCCGGCTTCGGCGATCGCAGAAAGGCGATGCTGCAGGACGTCGCGATCCTGACCAACGGACAGGTCATCAGCGAGGAAGTCGGCTTCAAGCTCGAGAACGCTGTCATCACCGACCTTGGCAAGGCGAAGCGAATCGTCGTCGACAAGGACAACACCACGCTGATCGATGGTGGCGGAGACGACGACAAGATCCAGGGCCGCATCAAGGAGATCAAGGCGGCGATCGAGAAGACCACGTCCGACTACGACAAGGAGAAGCTGCAGGAGCGCCTCGCGAAGATTGCGGGCGGTGTTGCGGTCATCAATGTCGGCGCCGCAACCGAGAGCGAGATGAAGGAGAAGAAGGCTCGCGTCGAGGATGCGCTGCACGCCACGCGCGCCGCTGTCGAAGAGGGAATCGTCCCCGGCGGCGGTGTTGCATTCGTGCGCGCGCAGAAGGCGCTCAAGTCGCTCAAGCTCGAGGATAGCGACGAGCAGATCGGCGTCGGCATCATCAGCCGCGCAATCGAGGAGCCGATCCGCATGATCGTTCAGAATGCGGGTGGCGAAGGCTCGATCGTGATCGAGAAGGTTCGCAACTCGAAGGAGTCGAACTTCGGATACAACGCTCTCACCGATGAGTACGAGAACCTGGTCGAGGCCGGTGTCATCGACCCGACGAAGGTGACTCGCACCGCTCTTCAGAACGCCGCGTCCATCGCGGGACTTCTGCTCACGACCGAAGCACTGATCGTCGAGAAGAAGGAAGAGAAGAACGGCGCTCCGGCAGGCGGTCCGCCGGGCGGCATGGGCGGGATGTACTAATACAGCAGCTGGTAGATGTAAGCTGTAAGCTGTAAGAAAAGGACGGGGTCCCGGAGCTAATCCGGGGCCCCGTTTTGGTTAAACGAATGGCGCATCGCTTGCTATGTAAGGCCGGTTGTCAGGATTAACCGATAACTGGAACTTTTGATGAATAGATCTCTCAGGAAAACCGCCGTGACAGCCGTTCTGCTGATGACAGCGGCGGCAGCAGCGGGAATGAAATCATGGTCTGATCCGGAGCGCCCGCGCGCCGGTGCGCCGTACCTCCTCGCCGACCTCTCCGACAAGATTCTCTATCTGTACGAGGGTGACTCCGTCAGCATGATGTACGATATCTCCGACGGCAAGGATCCGTACCCGACTCCCCGCGGTGCCTTCAAGATTCGCAAGCTGACCTGGAACCCGAGCTGGGTTCCACCGGACTCGAAATGGGCGGCGAAGAAAAAACCCGCCGGGCCCGGCGACCCTAAGAATCCGATGAAGGTCGTCAAGATCTTCTTCAAGGAGCCTGACTACTACATTCACGGCACTGCGGATATTGGAAGCCTCGGCTACTCTGAGTCGCACGGCTGCCTGCGAATGTCCGCCGACGACGTCATGAAACTCGGCAAATGGGTCATGGAGCACGGCGGCCAGCCAAAGGAGGAAAACTGGTTCATGCGCCTCATCCACTCGCGCCGGGAAGAGAAAGTCATATATCTCTCAAATCCAGTTCCCATCCGGGTTCAGCAGTGAGGTGATATGCCGGAGAATCCGTTTCTCGAGCGCTCGCGCTACTATCTCGCCTACGAGTACCCGACGAAGATTCGGCTGGCGGTAGACGCCCTCGACGAGACGGCTATCTGGCATCGCCCGAACGCGGAGTCGAACTCGATCGGCAATCTGCTCCTCCATCTCGCCGGCAACATTCGCCAGTGGATCGTGAGTGGAATCGGAGGGGAGGCGAGCGATCGGGATCGCGCCGCTGAGTTCGCGGCAAAGTCCGGCCATACCAAAGCCGAGCTGCTTTCACTTCTTGGCGCAAGCGTTAGAGATGCTGACGGCGTGCTCGCGAATCTCGGAGTTGCCGATCTCGACAGAGAGGTGACGATACAAGGTCGTGACACCACGGTGCTTGCAGCGGTGTACCATGTCGTCGAGCATTTCTCCATGCACACCGGCCAGATCATCCTCCTCGCCAAGATGGAGCGGCCTGGAGCGGTGAAATTCTATGAGGATGCCGGCGGCGTCGCGATTCCCCTCTGGGGCGGCGCCGAGAGAATGAAGAATCTTTGACGAACATGGCGTTGCCGTCCTCTGGTCGAGGACGCACTATCATGACAAGCCCCGACCTCAACCGGAAAGCAACATGACAGCAAAGAAGCTTCTCGTTCCTGTGCTTATCGCACTTTCAACCGTGGCGGGAGCGCAGACTCCCACTGCCACCGGGACGTTCGTATCGACGCTCGGGAACGACACGATACAGATCGAGCGGTACACGAGAACGGGTGACAAGCTCGAGGGCGATATCGCGCGCCGCGCTCCACGCGTGCAGGTCACTCATTACGTCGCCGACCTCGCGACCGGACGCATCAAGGGGATGTCCGTCTCGACGCGAAGATTCGGGGTAGATCCGGCAACGCCGCCGACGTTCTCCATGGTGACACTCCTCGCCGATTCCACCGCGAATGTCGAAGTGCAGCGTCTCGGCCGCCCCGACAGTGCGAACACCGGCATCCGGAAATTCCAGGGTCGCGCAATTCCGCTCGTGCCGGGCCTGCCGCCCTCGATCGCGCTATATGAGCAGACGCTTCTCTTCAACCCACCAGTGGGTCGCGACACGATGATGGTGAACGTCATCGGTGCCGGGCTCCCGCCAAACTCCGCAGTGCGACTGGTTCGCAAGGCGCGCGACACCGTGGTGTTCGTCGGCACGCTTGCTCCAAACTGGAATGAGATCGCGACGCTCGATGCAGGCGGCCGGATCCTGTCGCTCGACGCATCGGCAACGACGGTCAAGTCGGTCACCCGGCGCGCAACGGTTCTGGACTTCGATGGGATCGTGAAAGCGTGGGGCGCCTATGAAGCTGCTCACGGGCCCGCCGGCGCAGCCTCTCCCCCCGACACAGTCCGCGCGACGCTCGGCACAGCGAACGTGGAGATTGCGTACAGCAGGCCGTTCAAGCGAGGCCGTGTGATTTTCGGAAACGTCGTTCCATGGAACCAGGTTTGGCGCACGGGAGCTAATGCGGCTACTCAGCTGACCACCTCCGGCGATCTCATCGTTGGCGGTACGACACTTCCCGCCGGGAAATACACTCTGTGGTCTCTTCCCACCGCGACCGGCACCAAGCTCATCATCAACAGTCAGACCGGACAGTGGGGAACTGAATACGACATGAGCAGGGACGTGGCGCGCATCGACATGACGCAGGCGATGCTCGCAAAGCCGGTCGACCAGTTCACCTTTGCTGTCGTGCCTCAGGGAACCGCCGGGGTCCTCAAGTTTTCGTGGGATGATCGCGAGTTGTCTGTACCGATCAGGGTGAAGTAGCCGACACGCGGGCCGGGTATCGCCCTGACTGATTCACCACTCGACCTCGACCAGGCCACCATGCAGCGGCTTGGTCGCCGGGTCGCGGACCTCGTTGCCGAGCACCTCGCAACGATAAGGTCCGAGCCGGTGATCGATTCGCGCCCTCGCGCCGAGCTGAACCGCGCGCTCCTCGTATCGCCACCATCGCACCCATCGAGCTTCGAGTCCATTGTCGAGACGCTCGAGGAGCACGTCTTTCCGTATCATGCTCGAGAGCCGCATCCGGGCTTCATGGCGTACGTCCCGAGCTGCCCGACTTTTCCGGCATTGCTTGGCGACTGGATAGCGACGGGCTACAACTTCTACGCGGGCGTGTGGCCCGTTGCGGCGGGACCGAACCAGATCGAAATGGTAGTTCTCGAATGGATCCGTGAGTGGCTGGATCTTTCTCCGCAGGCAAGCGGGCTCCTTGTTTCCGGCGGATCGGTCGCCAACCTCACGGCGCTTGTCGCAGCGCGTCACGCGGCGATCACCCGGGGCGCCGACCTCGCACGTCTCACCGTCTACACAACCGCGCAGGCGCATTCTTCCGTCGTCAGAGCCGCGTGGATCGCGGGCATTCCGAGAGACAATGTGCGCCTCGTCGAAATGGATGAGCTGTTCAGGCTGCGTCCCGATAGTCTGTCCGGCGCAATTGCTGCCGACCGCAAAGCTGGAATGTCGCCGTGCACAGTGGTCGCGAGCGCGGGTACCACGAATACCGGCTCGGTCGATCCAATCGAGGACATCTCCGTCATCTGCAGGCGCGAGTCAATCTGGCTTCACATCGACGCTGCCTACGCAGGATTCGCCGCCCTGACTGAGGAAGGAAAGAAAATGCTGGGCCGAATGGATCTCGCCGACAGCGTCACTCTCGATCCGCACAAGTGGCTGTTCGTGCCCTTCGAGTGCGGCTGCCTGATGGTGCGCGATCCCTCGCTCCTGCGTGACGCGTTTCACATCTGGCCGGAGTACCTCAAGGATGTCGAGGCCGGCGAGGAGGAAGTCAACTTTGCCGACCGCGGCGTTCAGCTCACTCGATACTCGCGGGCACTCAAGATCTGGGTCTCCGTGAATTACTTCGGGACTGAGCTGCTTGCGTCGGCGATCCAGGATGCGATGGACCGCGCGAGGCTGCTCGAGTCGCTCGTCGCGGCATCATCGGACTTCGAGCCGCTTTGTCCCGCGCAGTTCGGAATCTTCTGCTTCCGTGCGAATCCGGGGAACGTTTCCGGCGGCGAGCTCGACGCACTGAACGAGCGCATCAATGCTCGCGTCGTGGCCGGCAGGCGGTTTCTCATCTCTTCGACGAAGCTGCACGGACGGTTCTCACTCAGGATATGTACGCTCGGATTCAGAACCACCCGCAACGACATCGAGGAGCTTTTCGCCACTCTCAAAAGTGCTCTCGCCGAAGAGCTCCGGAGTTGACGAATTCATTTGGGGAATCTCCAGTTAGCGGTTACAATACAGGCGCGGCCGGACGATGTCGGCCGGCGTCTACCCGATGAGGTATTGAGTGCTGCGACTGCCGATAATGGCCCGGCCCCTGCGCGGTTACTGGTGGCTTCCGACAAGCAGAGGCAAGGTGCTTCGTGTTCTCCGAGGCACATACGAGCCGGAGCAGACCGCGCATTTTCTTCGCTGGGTGCACCCCGGTGCTACCGTCATCGACATCGGCGCCCACGTTGGCTACTACACGCTCCTTGCATCGATGCTCGCCGGCGAGTCCGGTTCAGTCTGGGCGTTCGAGCCCGAGCCGACGAACGCAGCGTTCCTGCGCCGCCACATGTACCTCAACAACTGCCGGAACGTCCACGTCGAAGAGCTTGCCGTGTCCAACACGAGCGGCCGTGCGAAATTTCTCTGCGGCAAAGGGAGTGGCACCGGCCATCTCGATCGCAGCGGGGACATGGAAGTGCGCACGGTTCGCCTCGCTGATTTCTGCGCGGCGCGCGGCATTACGCCGACTGCCCTCAAGATCGACGTCGAAGGGGCCGAAGCCGCCGTTCTCGAGGGGGCGAAAGAGCTCATACTGAAATCACGGCCTGTGATCTTCCTGTCGACTCACGGATCGGCGATGCACACGCACTGCCTCGCGTGGCTCCGCGCCGCCGGCTACGCTCTCCATCCGATTCTGGGCGGCGATATCGAGGATGCGTCTGAATTACTTGCACTACCGGAAGGCGCTATCGCGTGACCGACATCTCGGTCATCGTCTCCACCTACAATCGACCGGAATACCTCGAGCGCGTGCTGCGAGGATATGCCGCTCAGACTGACTCCAGTTTCGAGATAGTCATCGCGGATGACGGCTCCGACTCCCCGACGCTCGAGCTGATATCGCGCATTCGCTCCCTTGCGAACCTTCCGATTCTCCACGTCTGGCACGAGCATCGGGGATTCCGCAAATCCCTGATCCTGAATCGCTCCATCGAAGCGGCGCGCGGCAACTATCTCCTTTTCACCGACGGGGACTGCGTTCCGCGGCGTGACCTCATCGAAACTCATCGCCGCATCGCGAAGCCGAATCGTTATGTCTCCGGCGGCTATCTGAAGCTGCCGCCGCATGTCACCTCCGTCATCGAATTGTCAGATGTCGATGCCGGGCGAATCACTGACATTCGCTGGCTGCGCTCGAAAGGATGGAAGCCGGGCCGACGAGCGCTGCGTCTGGTTCGCTCGCAGCGGCTGGGTTCGCTTTTCGATCTTGTCACTCCAACAGCCGCTGACTTTCAGGGAAACAACGCGTCCACCTGGCGCGACGCGCTGTATCGGGTCAACGGCTTCGAGTCAGAGATGGGCTACGGCGGACTGGATCAGGCGCTCGGCTACAGGTTGCAGAACGCCGGCGTAAAGGGAATTCAGGCGAGGCATCGAGCGGTCACAATGCATCTTCATCATGATCGGCCTTATCGCGATGCCGCCGTAGTGAAGAAGAATCGCGAGATCATGTCGCGTATCAGGAAGGACGGGGAAACCAGGGCGAGGCGCGGGCTGGCGGAGCTCGAGCCGGATCCTACTCTTAGAATCGAAGGTTAAAGCGCGAGCGAAAGCTGCGCCGGGCCGAACGCAGCCGCCTTGTCCGCCGAAATCGTGGACGAAGGATTGACCTGCGATGTCGCAATGATCGATCCACTGAATGGAGTCTTTCGAAGCGCGCTGCGCATCGACTGAACGGCGGCCTGCGGAGTGTTGTTCGTCTCGCTCAAGTGCGCGAGGACAACGTGCGACATCCCTCGATGCGCGCACTCTGCCGCGGCTACGCCAGCAGCGCGGTTGCTCAGGTGACCCTCGCGGCCGGCGATCCTGCGCTTGAGGTTCGCCGGATACGGTCCGTTGCGCAGCATCTCGCCGTCGTGATTCGATTCGATGACCAGGATGTCGACGCGGTCCAGCGCGGCCTGTACCGACGGCGTCATGACACCGAGGTCGTACACTACGCCGACGCGCACTCCTGTCGACATTCCCGTTGCGATGAAGCCAACCGGCTCCGTCGCATCGTGAGAGATGCACACCGCGCTCATGCTGATATCGCCGATTTGAAAGCTGTTGCCGGACGCTATCGTACATACCGGTGTTTCGGCGAGCGAGGAACAATCGATCTGTGTGCCCGCGGTCGCGTAGACATGCCACCCCCACTTTCTGGCGCCTGCCGCGACCCCCTTGGCGTGATCGATGTGCTCGTGTGTGAGCACCACCGCTTCGATCGAATTCGGCGCCACACCGATCAGCGCGAGACGCCTGGCAAGCGTCCGCGGAGCAAACCCTGCATCGATGAGAATTCGCGTGTCTCGCGACTGCATGAGGACTGCATTGCCGCTGCTGCCACTCCCAAGGACACAAAGCTTCACGTCACACTGCTCCCGCTGATTCGTATGCTGCCTCGAGGTGCCGCCGACCCTTCGGTCCCAGCGTGACATGACGTCGTGCCATCATCCGCTCGGCGACCTCGAGAAACTTGTCGCTCTCAAATCTAGCGTAAGGCTCCGAGTCTCCCCACGCGAAAGCTGGAACGTATTTGGGCGTTACACCTGCGCCATAGACGTTGGCACCGGCGCCTACAACGCATCCTGTCGTCAGCATCGTGCCGATTCCGGTCTTCGCGTGATCACCGATGAGACTTCCCACGAACTGGAGACCCGTGTCCTCGATGCCGCGGGGCGTCCAGAGCTGAACGTTTCCGTATGTGTTCTTCAGGTTGCTCGTCGTCGTACCCGCGCCAAGATTGACCCACCTGCCGATATATGAGCTCCCGACGAAACCGGTGTGCCCCTTGTTGGAATGCCCGAGCATTACCGACGACGCGATCTCACCCCGAACCTTGCAGACGTTGCCGATGGAGCAGGCTCGAATGGCGTCGCCGGCGACGTGCGAGTCTTCGCCGAGGTAGCAGGGGCCGACGATGCGTGAGAACGAGGCGATTGTCGCTCCGCGCCGGATGAGAATCGGACCGTCGTTGGCATCGAGGATCACATAGGGCTCGATGCGCACGCCGGTTTCGCAGTATATCGGATGGCGGCCGATGATCGTCGCATTCTCGATCGAGGCTCCGGAAAGCTTTCCTCCGATGAGCGGAATGTCCTCACTGAGCTGAGCAGCGAGATCGCCGATGAGGTCCCACACGTGATCGAGCCAGCGTCCGGCGAGCGGAACCGGGTCAGAGCCTTCCTCGACCAGGCTGTCGAGCGACAAGGATCCTGATGCGAGTCCCTGCATGTCGATCGACTTGCGTACGCGGACGGCGCACACGCGACCGCCGCATGAGAACGCTCCGCTGATGTCATCGAGTGCTCCGCCGAGTGAGGCGACAAATCGTGCGCTCGCGATGACCGAGCCCGGCGGGATCGTCGCCTCGCCGTGCACGGCGGGGGGCGCATCCATCTCCTCGAAATTCTCCAGATGCGCGGAGCTGATGAAGCCGTAAGATCTGGTTCGCGCGATGCGCTCCCATCGGAGGCGGATGATCTCCGCCCCCGCGCGAAGCTCCGATACCGGACGCGTCAGCGCGAACGGCTGGAAGTCTCGCGCGATCGAGTCGTCGTAGAGGTAGAGCCTCTTCACGCGAGGTCGCGGAGATGCCGGGGAAGCGAGTCGATCAGCGTCTTGAGATCCGACGAGCGTTCAGTGGTAGTGACGAGAGTCAGATTGCCGCGGGTGACGACCACGAGGTCGGAGACATCGTACAACACGACTGCGCTGCCCTCGGCGTGCACAACGTTTCCCCGCGCTTCGAGACCAAAAACGTCTCCGCTCGTGACGTTGCCGGATTCGTCCTCCGGTTTCACGCGCCTGAGCGCGCCCCAGGTTCCCACGTCGTCCCACCCGAAATCGCCCGGGACCACCCGCACCCGATCGCTGCGCTCGAGAACTCCGACGTCGACTGACACCGGGACGATCGCGTCGAAGAAGCTGGCGAGACCTTCAGCTGCGCGAGGGAGCGCCTTCGAGACTTCGGGAGTATATGCGCGGACTTCATCCAGAAAATCGCTCACCCGCCATGCGAATATCCCGGAGTTCCACAGATATCCGTCGTGCATCATTGACTCCGCACGTGTCCGATCGGGTTTTTCGACGAAACGCGTAACCATGCGCGCGCCACTTTCTGATGATTCACCCGGCTGGATATATCCAAACCCCGGGTCCGGACGCGTCGGCACCACTCCAACCGTGACAAGCGCCGACTCCTCGATTGCGACGCGCTCGGCGGCAGCGAGAGCTCTTCGAAATCCCGCATCGTCTGCAATGGCCCAGTCGGCGTGCACGCAGATCATGGTCGAATCCGGTCCCGACCTTTTTTCTATCTCGAGTGCGGCCCATGTCAGCGCCGCCGCTGTCCCCGCAGGCTTCGGCTCGGCGATGATGTTCTCGCGCGGAACCGACGGCACCGCGTCGGCGACTGCGTCGGCGAGTGAGGCGTTCGTGAGGATGAGCACGTGCATGGCAGGCACGAGGTCGTTCAGCCGCTCCACTGTGTTGACCAGGAGCGGCTTGTCGTTCACGAGAGGCAGAAGCTGCTTCGGCCGAACGGGCGTGCTGAGCGGCCAGAAGCGCGAGCCGATTCCCCCTGCGAGTATGACCGCCCACCTAGTCATTCGATTCCATCGAGTCGTCGGTAGCGACGCCGGTCAGTTGCGCGATGAGAGCGTACAGTTTCTTCGGGCTGAACGGCTTCGTGAGATACGCGGCGCCGAAGCGCTTTGCGTCCCGTTCGTATTCCTCCTCACCGGCGGCGGTGAGAATGATGCACGGCAGGTCTTTCGTGCGATCATTCGACCTGATTTTCTCGAGCACGTCGATGCCGCTCATGCGCGGCATCATCACGTCGAGCACGACGGCGTCGAGCCTGCCGGCCTGCTGCACGAGATCGAGTGCTTCCTGGCCGTCGTAGGCGAGACTGACTCTGAACGGGCCCTGCTCCAGCTTCAGCTTGATGATCCGTCCGATGTGGGCTTCGTCATCAGCAACGAGAATGTGGCGCTCTGCGGTGTCGCTGGCTTGCATTGTGAGCCTAGAAAAGTCGGGCGATTGACTCGCGGTGTCGGCGTACGTCATACAGGAGACTCGACAGGTCGGCAGTGCGCGAGGTCAGCACACACAGCAGGGCGTCGTCGCCGACCGATGACACGACGGCATAGCCCTGCTCCTGCTCGATGACCGCCATGCGCATTCCGCCCCTGCCGGTAGTAACGCCGATCTCGTCGGCTGCGGCAACTATTCCGGGAACTCGTGCTGCCAAACCTTCGGCGTCGATCTTCATCGAGCCCTGGCTGTCGATCAGCAGTCCGTCCCGCCCGAGCACTACGACGGCCTCGATGCCGGGCTTCTGGCGAATGGCGACAGTGAGGTCGCGAATGGTCGGCATCAATGCTCCATCTAAGGTTGTGCGAATTCGAGATTCGCGGGGTAATCTACCATCGTATTCGCTTGAACTGCCACGTTTTACAAGGTATCGTTCGTCCACTTCCCTGAACGCGGTATATGACCTCTCGCAAACTCGCGCTGGCGATGGTTGCCAGCGCTGCAATTCTGACTGCCTGTGACGACCCGGATCTGCTTCGCGCATCACTTCCGACCGTCGAGGACGTTTACACTGTTTTCGCGCTGACCGGCACGCCCGCCGCATATCCGAGCGGCATCAACACGTACGTCCGGGCCGCAGTACGAGTCGACGGCAGCGGCAACTTCGACGTCGCCTTCGATATCGACAATCAGGGACGCGCCATTCTGTATCCGGTACAGAAGATCGTGAGCTCTCTCTCGGGCACGCGCCGCGTGGGATTGAGGAAGGTCACCGGGCCATTCGACAGCGTCACGATCGCGCCTACGGGGACATACGCTGATTCGGTTATCGTGGCGTCTCAGGGCGATATAGTGGTGGTCCAGTCGATTCGAAATGGATCCGGCGATGCCTGCCAGTTCGATATCTCTCCCTATATCTACACCAAGATGCTGGTCGATTCGATCGCCGCCGACACGCGCACGATCAAGGTTCAGGCGGTGCTCGATCCAAACTGCGGATTCAGGTCTTTCGAGTCGGGCATACCCTCCAGGTAAGCGATGCACGATCTGCGCATGATCAGGGAGCATATCGAAGTGCTTCGCGACGGCATGCGCCGTCGGGGCAAGCTCGATGCTCTCGGCAAATACATCGACAGGGCGCAGCAGGTCGATACCGATCGACGGGGAACGATCCAGGCGCTCGAGGAGAGAAAGGCTTCGCGCAACAGCATCACCCAGGAAGTGGCGAAGCGAAAGCGCGCCGGTGAAGACGCGGAAGAGCTGCTGTCGCAGTCGCGCACGCTCGGCGAGGAGATCTCACGTCTCGAGACTGAGCTCGGCGCGCTCGAGTCCGACCTCGAGAAGGCGATGCTCGAGCTGCCGAACGTCACGCTTGCCGAGGTTCCCGAGGGCGGGGAAGAGGCCAACCGGCATATCCGGTCGTGGGGAACGCCGCGCGAGTCAGCCGGCCTCAAGCCCCACTGGGATCTGGGAGTTTCCCTCGGGCTGATCGACTTCGAGCGCGGCGCAAAGATTTCCGGCTCCGGCTTCATCGTAT
>DASWQD010000087.1:0-2669 GCA_036398255.1 Gemmatimonadaceae bacterium
TGATTCTGACGCTGTCCGCGACCGCCGCGACTTCCGACGGGCAGTCGCTCTCGGCGAACGAGCGAAAAATGCGCGAATGGATAGAGGCGCATACCGCGGAGCAGACGGCGTTCCTGGAGAAGGTGGTCAACATCAACTCCGGTACGCTGAATCTCGCCGGCGTCAAAGCAGTGGGCGACGAGTTCGCGCGAGAGTTTCAGGCACTTGGCTTCGAAACGCGATGGATTCCGATGCCTCCGGAGATGAAGCGGGCCGGCCACCTGTTCGCCGAGCACAAGGCCAAGAAGCGGAGCCGCAATACCGGCAAGACGCTTCTCCTGATCGGTCACCTCGACACCGTATTCGAAGGAGAGGGGCAGAAATGGACAGTGGTAGACGATTCAACCGCCAGGGGCGCGGGCTCGAGCGACATGAAAGGCGGCAACGTGGTGATCCTGTACGCACTCAAGGCAATGAAAGCGGCGGGCACGCTGGATGACACGAACATCATCGTCGCATTCACCGGTGATGAAGAGAGCAGCGGCGATCCGGACAGCATTTCAAGGCGCGATCTCGTCCAGGCCGCAAGGCGCAGCCAGGCGATTCTCGCGTTCGAGGGAGATGCCGGCAAGGCGACAGTGGCACGGCGCGGATCGAGCTCATGGATCGTGACGGTCACTGCACGGCAGGCTCATTCGAGCGGAGTGTTTTCACCCGGCACGGGATACGGGGCGATCTATGAGCTGTCGCGCATCCTCACTCAGTTCCGCGACTCCCTTTCCAACGAACAGTATCTGACGTTCAATCCGGGAGTCGTCGTCGGGGGGACCGACGTGAAGTATGACAGCGCAAATATTTCTGGATCTGCCTCCGGGAAAATCAACATCGTGGCGCCGTCGGCGTACGCTCACGGCGATCTTCGCTTCCTGACACCCGATCAGCTGACGAATGCCCGCGCGAGAATGAGGGAGATTGTGTCGCGCAGCCTGCCGCAGACATCGGCGAGCATTTCGTTTTACGATGGAATTCCTTCGATGCCTCCAACCCCCGGCAACTTCGGCCTCCTTGCGGTACTCGATACAGTCACGAAGGCACTCGGCTACGGGCCGACGGAGGCACTCGATCCCGGCCTCAGAGGCGCAGGCGACATCTCGTACGTATCGCAGTACGCTGACGCGCTCGACGGACTCGGTGTAGACGGGAGCCGGTCACATACACCGGACGAAACAGTAAACCTCCGCTCGATCAAGCGCTCGACGGAGCGCGCGGCAGTCCTGATAAATCGCCTCGCGCACAAACGGCGATGACATCACGCATTACGCACTGCGCAATACGTAGTCGCCGTCTCCCTGATATGCAGCCTCGAGCAGGACGGTAAGCCCGCGCTCGGTCACCGGAGCCGGATTGGGATATTGCCTCTCCATCGCCAGCTCCACCGCGGCTGGAATGTCATCACGGCGCATTCCAATCTCGCGCAGCGACAGCGGCGCACCGGCGACTCTCGCGATCGCGAGGATTTCCGACGGCGCGTCTTCAACCTCGAGCGTCTTCGAGGCGAGGCGCATAGCCTGGGCGGCGTGGTCGCGATTGTATGCCGCGGTGTAAGGCAGCAGAACGGCGTGCATCTCCGCGTGCGGCAGATCGAACGCGCCGCCAAGCGCATGACACAGCTTGTGGTGCAGAGCCATCTGAACTGTGCCGAGCGAATAACCGGCGAGCCATGCGCCGAGCAGCGCGTTCGAGCGTTGTTCGCGGTCCTCCGGTGTCGCTGCGAGCAGTGGAAGTGATGATGCGAGCAACCGCAATCCCTCGAGCGCGGCAGAAGACGTCAGCGCATTCGCGTCGACAGCGTAGAGTGCTTCGACGCAATGAGCCATCGCGTTCAATCCGCTCGATGCTGTAGTGCGAGCAGGAAGGGAGATCGTCAGATCCGGGTCGTAGATGACTGTCCTGGGCTGAACACGCGGATTTCGACCAGTTTCCTTTTTTCCTTCTTCCGTCATTCCCCACACTGGCGTCATCTCCGATCCGCCATAAGTGGTAGGGATCGCGACGATGGGAATTGATGCCGTCAGCGCGACTGCCTTTGCGACGCCTATCGCGGAGCTGCCACCGAGGGCGATCAGAACATCGGCACCCGACGTGGCGGCGCACTCGCGCGCAGCTGAGGCGATGTGCTGCGGGACATGCGCAACAGCGCGGTCAAAAACCTCCACTACGTCATCATCGAGGAGGTCTCGCGTGCGAGTCACCAGCGAAGCGCGGCCAGGCGTCGAGACGAGCATGGCGCGGGAGACGCCAAGCCGCTCGAGCTCGAGCTCGAGCTGGTCAAAGCATCCGTTGCCGAACACGACTCGCGAGGCTTGCGCCTCGAAAGTGAAGCTGTTCACTGCGCGCCGGCCGCCACTTCCTCCATCATCGCATTGACGGCGGCGATCTCGTCCTCGTTGACGAGGTGTCCCATCCCGGGATACAGCTTCATCGTCACGTTGGCTCCCATGTGCCTGAGCACGGATGCCGATTCGGTGACGCGAAGTGCGGGGATATGGCCGTCGATGTCGCTGCATCCGAGAAATGCCGGCGTTCCATCGAAGCTGCCGGAGTAATTGCGGGCCGTACCCTCAGGCCCGATCAGCCCTCCGCTCAGGCACGTTACTCCCCCATATCGACTGGCATTCCTGGCGGCATAC
>DASWQD010000088.1:0-2560 GCA_036398255.1 Gemmatimonadaceae bacterium
ATGCTCATGCCGAGTCCGCCGTAGCGGCCACCCGTACGCGAGCTGAACTGCTTCAGCTCGCTGGGGGACATGAGCTCGGTGTACGGATCGTTCAGTTCTCGAACGAGGCCGCGCGCAGCCTTTTCGTAGATCGCTCCCGCAGGAAGCGTGTCCACGAATCGGTCCGACACCAGGGACATCACCTGATCCAGCAGGACTTCGCCACCGCGTGCGGCGCGCGACTGCAGCAGGAAGCCTCCGGCCATCACCGGAAGCAAGAGCACGAACAACGAAGCGAGCTTACGCGGACGACGCATGGAAAGGCCCTGTTCAGGTTGCTCTAAACGTAGTGATCTTCCTGCCGCCGAACGGCGTCAGGATTCCGAATCAGACTCGGAGCCGGAGTCTGTCGGTGCAGACGCTCCGTTCTGTTCGTCAGTGCCGTTCTGCCACAGCGCGCGCCAGCTCAGCGCCCGTCCGGAGCGGAAGCGTTTCTTGGTGAGCTTCACGCCCGTGGGCGAAATCGCCACAGTGAAGGGCTCGCCATCGATCTCGATTTCTCGCCGAATCTCTTTTTGTAGCTTCGTAGCCATAGATAGTGTTACTCCGACCGCGGTCGTACGTTCACTGCCTTAACATCAGTTATACGTGGCAGATCTCGCGCCGTTTACTCCGCCCGGGACGCAAGAACGTATTCGGCATACCACTCCCGACGTTGTTGCTTGAACCCGGCATCACGGACGAGACCGGCTTCCAGCAGCATGACATGCGCTGGTTGCAGGACTCGCTGAAGGTGTGAAGGGTACTTCTGAAGCAGCGGCAGGATCTCGCGAAGCCTCTCCAGTGAGACACGCCAGGTGACCATTCCGTTAGCTCGGGCGATTTCGAGCAAGCGGTAGAGCCGACGCGCCACGGGTGACTGGAGGGCAAAATACCTTGCCAGTGAAAGAGTTACGACATGCCGCCCGTTCAGATTTTCACGGATAGTGGGGTGGAGGACGACGCGCGCCACGCCGGGCTCCGCCGCGGGGACAGCCGCGAAAAGGCCAAGCTGTTCCCGGTCGATGAGCCGCTTTCGCTCGATCGTGACTGAAGACAAGACCGCGAACTGACGCGTCACCAGCTGTCCTGCGGGGGCTGAGTAATACGCGCCTGTGGATTCGAGCATGGTCCGTTCGAGACGCGTGAGCGCGGACCGAAGCTGGTCATACGTCCGACCGTCCACGCGCCGGTCGATGGACCGCAGAAAGCTGTGCAGGGTGAAGGTGATCACGCCCTCGCTCTGACCCTCACTCTCATGGAATCGTCGACAGATCTCGACGTAGACGTCCTGGTCGAAGGTTCCGGGGAGGCGATCTCCGGGAGCGGGGATCACCCGCCAGCGGCCACCTTCGTCCGTGGTGAAGCTGATCGCTGCGTCATCCGCCGAGTCGCTGAGGCGAAAAAGCGGCAACGCCTCCAGTGAGCGATCGAGCGCCACGACCCGCATGGCAGCTCGGCGGCGGACAGCAAGGTTCATTTTTCAAAGGTACGGCAGCCGGCCATGGGGGGCGAGAACAGCTTGTGCGCTGGCGAACAAGCACCGAAACCCCCGATGACGGGCGCAACCTGTGGCGCTCCAAAGGCTTATAGATCCCTATCAACTGAGACGGATTACCTGACCGGTGACCGCCTGACTCGCTGGCGAACAGAGAAAGGCGACGGCGGCCGCAATCTCCTCACGTTCGACGTAGCGGACGTCGCTTCCCATCGCGGCTTCGTTCGAGGCGGTACGAATGGACGCTGGCGCGAGCGCGTTGGCGCGAACGTTCAGCGGCCTGCCCTCGTCAGCAACGGAGCGCATGAGCGCCACGACCGCCGACTTGGCTGAGGCATATCCCACCTGTCCCTTTGTCTTCGCCCCCTCGAGCACGGACTCGGAAGCGAAATACACAATCGAACCCTGTGCTGCCGCCAGCAGCGGAAGAAGGGCACGCGTGGTCAGATAAGCCGTGAGGAAATTGATGGACCACATGCGGCTCGCGAGCGCGACATCGCTCTCAGCGACGGGTCCCGAGAGAGCGAAGCCGCCCGCGAGGTTGACCAGGTTGTCGAGGTGACCTCCGTGCTCGCGCGTCACACGCGCGGCGAGTTCCGCCACCGCCTGCACATTCGACAGATCGCATGCATACCCTGACGCGCGCGCGCCCGCGGCCCGCAGTTCGGAGACGCGCTCGTCCACGTCGCTCGCGTTGCGCGACACCACGAGCGTGACATCACCTCGCTGGGCAATAGCATGCGCCACTGCCTCACCAACCTGCCCCCTGGCTCCCACGCCGGTGATCAACGAAACGGTCATCTTCGCGACTCATCCACTAGGTGAACGCACGAGTCTGGCACGTATCCGGCAAGAAGCCAAGTGAACATGACGAAACTCAAACGCCTGGGCGTCACCCTCGGCATCATCGTGGTGTCGCTCCTGGCCCTAATCGGCTTGCTGTCGCTGACTCGCGGGACACCGATGAACCGGGTGGTGTACGCACCCCGGGATGGCGCGCCGCGCGTCACCGATTCCACCTTCCGTGACCTGATCGCACTGTCC
>DASWQD010000089.1:0-5079 GCA_036398255.1 Gemmatimonadaceae bacterium
CATGCACTCGGCGTACATACTTCGGTTGCCGCGGCGATCACACAGTCGCCGGGGCAGCAGATGTTCTGGGAGCGGCTCCAGTCCCTTTGCGGAAAGGCGTTCGCGGGAAAGCTCACCGACAGCAACGCGAGTGACTCGGTATTCGCGCGCTCGCGAGTCGTGATGCACGTCCGCAGCTGCACTCCCGACGAGATCAGAATTCCGCTTCACGTGGGCAGGGATCGGTCGCGCACGTGGGTCATCACTCCGGCTGACGGAGGCCTGAGGCTCAAGCACGATCACCGGCATCGCGATGGAAGCGCCGATTCGGTGACGCAGTACGGTGGCGACACGATGCGGCCGGGAGGCCCGTCACGACAGGAGTTCTACGCTGACGCGCATACCGCCTCGCTAATTCCGGCGGCGCGCACCAACGTCTGGACAATCGAGATCGTTCCGGGAAAGACGTTCGCCTATGGCCTCCGGCGCGATGGCACGGATAGAAAGTTTCGTGTGGAATTCGATCTTACGCAGCCGGTCGAGGCGCCACCACCGCCGTGGGGCAGTCGATAGATGTCAGCGCGATACGCGACAAGCAGTAATTCAGCCTAATTCCTGCTGACCCAGATCAAAAGTCGATTGACCACCTGATCTTCAGTCATCCCTGATCTTACCTTCGATGGATTGAGACCGAATACCTCATTGGTATGTTCGGCGAAGATCCGCGGATTTCTGTAAGCGAGCTTCGTCGAAACCCCGCCGACCGACTGTCCCGGGTCGAGCAGGTGGGAGTACGCCCTGAGAAGTTTGGCGGCGACCACCATTTTCTTGGGTGCAGCCAGATCAGCAGACTGAAACGCGCGATAGAGTCTGACGATCGAGACGTGCGCACCGGTGGCGAGGTCCTGGGCATTGGGATAGCGGTGCGGCTCCGCGAACATTTCCTCGACGATCTTGGAGATCGGAAGCGGCAGCTTGTCGAGATTCGGACGAAGCTCTCCCACGAATCGCTCGGTCAGGGGACTCGAACGGACCTTGTCGATCGTCGCGACCATTCGCTCGGCCGAATCGTCATGGGAATACAGAATGACCTGATCGAGCCCCAGCTTCGACAGCTGGGCGACAGCGCGGAAGGCCGACGGGGTCAGAGGTACGTAGGCGATTATCGGGAGGGACGGGTATGCGGATTTCACCCGCTCGAACTCCATTGTCCGGCTCGCTCCATCGGCAGAGGGATCGATCAGGGCGACGGTTACCGGGTGGATTTGCAGCATTTTTTCGAGCTCCGCCCAGGTGTTGGCCACGACTACGCGCTCTCCCCGGCCAATGACGTACTCGAGGTGTCGGAGCAGGCGAGGGGGGAGGAGGGCGATGAGCAAGACTGTGCCGGTGTGTGCGGACGCCCATCATAGCCCGCGACAAGTCTCGGCACTAGCCCCAATTGCGAAGATTTTGGGGGTTTTTGATAAGAAAACGACAGTCCGCGTAAAGAAAAGGGCATGTTATCCGTCCAAGAGATTGGTAGTGTGAGGCTCCAACCCAAGTCCGGAGCGCCGATGTCTCTTCGCAAGCCCCTCCCGATCATTGCCCTGCTCTCCCTCGCCGCCCTCGCTGCGTGTGCCGACGTCACAGGCCCCGAATCCGACGGCTTCTGTGCCATCACCGGCGGACCCGGAACCTGCATGACTACCCAGAAGTGAGCCAGGCGTAACTCAGCCCGACTCGATGCTTACCCGATCGCGGAGATGCTCGATCATTTCCGCGATCTGCAGCAGCTCGTTCGATGGGCTTACGCTCGCTGAAGAGACTGGGGCTGTGGTTCGTGCCCTTTCGATCTCGAAAGCCAGCTGGTTCAGCTCGTGAGCTTCCGCAAATGACTGAGCTTCGTTGAAAAGCTGATCCGCGTCCTGGCGCGCGAACTTCCGGTGGCCAAGGGCGCGAAAATACAAGGCGTATGACTGGAGCTTTGGATCGAGGGTCGCGCCTTCGATCTGCTTGAAGTAGCTCTCGAATGCCTCTTCGTCTCCATCGAGAATTGCGAGCTCGATGAGGTTCAGCGTCGACTGCCACCTGACCCACTGATGCGGCGACGTCAGCGCTACAATAGAGTAGGCAGTGCGAGCGGTTTCCCGCATTCCCAGATCGGCGTAGGCCGCTGCGATGTCCGCGAGCAGTCGCTCGCGGGCGCTCGGGTTTGTCGTGAGCTCCAGGCTTCTGTACGCCAGATGGATAGCCTGCTGATAATCTCGTCGTGAGTGTGCCACTGATGCCCTCGCGTGCAGGGCGATCGCCTGAACGGACTCGATCCGCTCCGCGTTTGCCTGCGCCAATACCTCGTCCAGTTCTGCTTCCGCTGCCGGAAGGTTTCCTTTTACCATGTGCGATGTTGCGATGCCGACTCGCGCTGTGAGAGCGAGCGCGTGATCCCCGATTCTTTCCGCGAGATGTTCGGCCCGTGCGTATGCGTGCTTCGAGGTTTCCCAGTCTCCCGAGTTCCGTGCTGCGGCGCCGAGTGCCGTCGATGCCTCGATGATGATTCGAGGATGCGCGCGCTCGGAGAAAGCCGCTGCAACGGATTGGAAAACGTCAGCGGCCAGTGTCCAGCGTCCCTGAAGATCGAGAGAGCGGCCGTAGGTGATCACGTCCGATCCCAGATCGTGGGTCAACTCAGTCGATTCGCTTAGCCGGCCAACAATCCGGCTAAGGATTGCGCGAACGGGATCACCGGGGCTGACAGCTTCAATCGCTGCGCTTGTGGCGTCCAGCTCAGAGCGGTCCGCTTGATCGCTTTCCGGATCTGCGGTCAGCCGGTCGACGAGACGCAGTGTCGAGAGCCCGGCGAATACCACATTCCATTCCGGCGACTTCTCTTCCGCGGCGCCAAGTGTTTCAAAGAACGCGTGATGCCTGATCATTGTAGGGGGAATAGTGCAGCCCTTCGCAGCGCTTGGAAACGCCACTTTCCTATCACCTGTAGTGCGTTTTCTGATCAGTCGAGCCGGTTTGCCGGTGATTCCAGGCAAACGGATCGTTATCTGATTCGGTCGCGCGGAATCTGCTCGTTTGGCGGGATGTACCAGTCGGCGAGTGAGTACCACCACGCATCCGGCCGGTACGGGGCGGTACGGATCCGTTTGTGGATTCCCAGAGTGAGGTTGGTTTCGTACAGCCAAATGGCCGGCGCGTCGTCGATGGCCGTCTGGTAGGCGTGGGCGTAGTAGGCTTTGCTCTTTTCGGGATCGAGCGTTGTTACTGCGCTGTCGACGCTGGTATCGAAGGTCCTGCTCGCATAGGAGCCGTAGTTCAGGCCACCGTTGCCTGCTGCAACGCTGGTCCAGATCTGTCTGATCGACGCCGGGCTTGTTCCGAGGTGCCAGCTGAGGAGAGCGGCGTCGAAGTCTCGCGCATCGACGCGCGCGCTCACGGCTGCGTTATCCATTTGATCGACCTCTGCGGCCACGCCGACCTTTCGGAAGGCCTCCTGGAGGAGAACGGCTATCCGCATGCGGTTCAGGCTCGAGGTCGGCACGAGAATCTTGAAGCGAAGGGGAGCGCTGCCTTTTTGCCTGACGCCCGTCTTCGAGTCGAGTCGCCACCCAAGCGAATCGAGAGTTTTCCCAGCGCGAACCGGGTCATATGGGATCTGCTCGAGCGCCGATCCTTTTGGAATGAGGGAGGTGGTGATCGGGCCGACTGCAGGTCGTGCAAGCGAGTCGAGGATATTGCGCGTCATCGCTTCGCGATCAATTGCCATCGTCAGGGCTCGCCTCAGATCACGAGATGCGAAGATCTCATGTGGTCTGCGCGGTTGCCTGGGGGTCTGGAGATTGAATGCCATGAACGCATAATCGGCCCCCGCTGAGATTTGCGTCTTGAGATCTTTCCTCGTGGCGATGTCCCGAACGTTCTCGGGACGTAAGACGTCGAGTACATCGACTTCACCCGCGAGGAGAGCCCGTGCTGCGGACTCCTGCGATGAAAAAATCCGCCACATCAGTCGATTGATTTTCGGGCTGCCTCGGTAGTTCGCGCTGTCCGCCACCAGCTCGATCGATTCGCCACGTTTCCAATTGACGAATCGGTACCGGCCTGATCCTGTGGGTTTGATGTCAGCAGCCGCTCCGCGAAGAGAGTCGCGTGGAATTATTCCGAATATGTGCTTCGGAATGATCTGCATCTGGCTCGTTGCATCGTAGAACTGCAGCGGGTAGCGCTTCCTGAACCAGAAAACCGCAGTAAGCGAGTCATTCGCTGTTACGGAGTCGATATTCGAAAGCTGTGAAGCGGTTGGTGAACCAAGAAGCGAGTCGACATACGTTCGGAATGTGAAAGCAACATCGTCAGAGCGAACCGGTCGCCCGTCATGCCACCTTGCTCCAGGATTCAGGCGAACCGCCAGCGACATCGAGTCTGCGGACCAGGCCCACGATTTTGCGAGGCGAGTGGCAAACGAACGATCGTCGAGCGTGTTGAGCGCGGGAGTTGTTTCCGTCAAGTAGTCGTAAACGAGCTCTGTCACTTGACGAGCTGCCGATGTGCCGGCGAGAGGCGGAAAGAGCACGTCGGCCTCGCCTACGGAAGCAACTACCAGCGCTCCACTGCGAGCAGCCTCGGGGGGCGTCGATCGACCGCAGGCGGTCATGACAGCCGCAATCGCGGCGAAATACGTCGCCATCATCAGTTGTGAATACGAGGGCATTGTCAGGTTCGATGACGTCGATTCAACGGAGGCATTCCTCTGGACGCATGTTGCCGAGCAGTTCTGCCCTGTCAGGACCTCCAGTCGTCCATTGCGCTGGAGCCTAACCGCACGTTATTCTAGTTTAGAACGTCTTTCCGTGGCGATTTAGAGCAACTTGCGGCCACGTTAAATATTCCGCTAAAGCGCTGCCGGCCCGGCGCCCATGCGCGGGGCCTTTTTCGCATAGGTAACAAGCATGACCCGTAAGACCTTAGACTCACCCTACCTCAAAGCTCTCGAAGACCGCGTCCTCGTCTACGACGGGGCCATGGGCACCAGCATACAGCGGTTCAACCTCACCCCCGAGGACTTCGGCGGAAAATCGCTCGAGGGCTGCAACGACCACCTCGTCCTTACTC
>DASWQD010000090.1:0-9345 GCA_036398255.1 Gemmatimonadaceae bacterium
GCTCGTCATGACGCAGACACAAGCCGGCAATGCGGTCGAGATCCCCGAGCTCGGCGCCAAGGAACACCTGCTGGTAGCGCATGTTGGCGCGCGCGTGGGGCCAGCTATTGTTGGTCTCGCCCATTGCGGCGGTGTATGCGGCAGGGAGCACGCGGCCGTGTGAGGTCGCTGCAGTGAAATCGGATCCGACGCTCGCTTCGAGGCGAACGCCGGGCCCGCTGACGGACGCGACCGGGTGCCTGTCTGCGCAGGCAACGAGCAGAAGGATCATCAACGGAGGGAGAAGAATTTTCCTCATGTGACTCTCCGGATTTGGTACCTGGGACTTCCAGTTGATTAACTGACGCGGGGAGAGGGTTCCGGGATACTTTTGCCGCCCTGCTCGGTCACAAACAATCGTTTACCATCTTGCCGAATAATTGTGAATCGGCATTTTCAATTCTGTCCGATTCCGGCAACCGGGATCGCGAAGTCGAGGTGGAGGGCCGGATGAGGGTTTCACGATTCGCAGTCGCGATGGGTTTTTCCGTCATGTTCAGCTCGTGTGTCGAGCAGTTCGAGCCTGAGCCCGCACCCGATATCACTCTCGAGCCGGTGTCCGCGCAGCTCACAGGTGTCGTCGGTGAGCTCACTGACTCTCCTCCGACCGTCCGCGCGATAAAGAAGTCCGACGGACGTCCTGTATCGGGAGTGCAGGTCGCGTTCGGATTCACCAGCGCAGCACAGGGTGGATCCCTCGCGGCAAGAATGGACACCACTGATGCCCTGGGCCTCGCGACTGCGGGTACGTGGAGATTGGGAACGAGGTCTGGAATACAGCGTCTTCAGGCAAGCGCGTTTCAGCTTGGAGCCTTCTTCACATTCTCTGCGACGGCGAGAGCTGCTGCGCCAGAGAAATTCTTCACATGGACGCCGCTGAAGCAGGTCGCACTTACCGGACGGACAATTGTCGCTCCAGCTGTCACCGTGACGGATGTCTACGGCAACGGCGTTGCCGGACTCGATGTCACTTTCTCTGCTGCTCAGGATGGCGGATCTGTCGGAGCTGCTTCAGCAAAGACGGACGCGAACGGACTTGGCTCGGCGGGCACATGGGCGATCCCGGCGACGCCTCGCACCTATCGAGCTACGGCGACGGTGCTATCGCGTGCGTTCGAATTCACCGCTGTGCGCGTCGATTCGACCACTCTCGTCTGGTATGGCCTCGATTCGATCGTGCAGCCCGGAAGTTCGATGCTTCCGTCTGGCTGGAACATCAGGTCAGCACGGCTCGGATTGAGTCCCTTCGATCCGTGCTTGTGTGTAAACCTCGAAGGCTATTTCTTCGAAACGATCGACTACGGGAACGCCCTTAGCGACTATGGCGGAGCATTCACCATTGCCGAGGGGAAAGCATCGATGACGGCGGCTGATTCGGTCAAGGTGGTTGGCACGAGTGTGCTGCTGAAGCGCGCTGACTACTACAGTCCGAGGTTCTATACCTGGGTATACAACCGAAGGAACTGACACCACGTTTTCGCGGCAGACGCGAACATGCATGCGCGACACTATCTTTTCTCCAACCTGTCTCATTGGAGTAGTCGCACATGCATCGCAGCATCGCTTTCGCCGTAACGCTCGTCGCCTCAACAGCAACATTCGCTGAATCCCAGATCACCAGGCCTCAGATCGCGAGGCCGCAGATTAACGCGATCGTCAGCCCTGACGTTCCCCTTCTCATTGGCTTCAACAGTGGTGCGGTGATTCAAGTCGACGACATGAACGGCGCTGCGGCGCAGCTGCTCGACAGCGGCTTCTGGCAGGGTCGGACGTCAGCCGCTCCGGTCGTAGGCAAAGGAATCAACGGACAGCTCATTGCTCTCGTTCCCGGGGATTACCCGAAAGCGCAGATTCTCCTGCCGAATCCCGGATGGCAGCTGCTCGATTCGAAAACAGGTCCTCTCGTGAACTTCACGATCGACCCAACCGGGAGCGTTCTCTACGGAGTCAACTGTCAGAGCGGCACCGTAGTTCGGTACGACATGGCGAGCCGAACGTCGCAGATAATCGGATCGAAAGGAACGGGACTCGGCCAGCTCGAGTGCCCCGAGAAAATCGCAGTCGATGCGCAGGGAAGGATCTACGTCGCCGATTTGCATCGCGTGGTGAGAATGAACGACATCACCGGCAACGGTTGGACGGCCTTTGGATCCCACGGTGCAGGGAACGGGCAGTTCAACTACATCCGCGGCCTCGCGGTCGACAAGAAGGGTAGGATCTATGTCTCTGATTTCTTCAACAACCGCATCGTCCGCATCGATGACATGAACGGCGGCGGGTGGACGTCGTACAGCACCGGACAGTGGCAGCCTGAAGGTATCGCGATCGACTCGTTCGACAGGCTTTACATCACGCTCCCCGTTCCCAATCAGGTTCTTCGGCTCGATGATATCAGTGGAGCTGGTCTCAAGACGTTCACTGTTTCGCGCAGCGCGGGATACGGCGGCCCCAAGGTCGTCGTGCCGATCAAGCGCACGGGCGGCGGTGGCGTAATTCGTTGATGCGGCTGCGCGGCATTCTCTACGGTGCGGCGGCGCTCATGGTCGCCGCATCCTGCCTCGATGCACAGCCCGGCAGGAGAAGCCAGCTCGCGACCGTGAGCCAGCTGATGGGCGATGCGAAGATCGACATCGTGTATCGCCGGCCTGTCGCGCGCGGGCGGGAGCTCTTCGGCAGCCTCGTTCCATGGAGCAGAGTCTGGACTCCCAGTGCCGACAGCGCTGCACTGTTTACGACATCAGTCGATCTCGACATCAACGGCTCATCCCTTCGCGCCGGCACCTACGCGATCTGGATGATCCCCGAGCGGGAGACATGGACGGTCATCTTCAGCTCGAAGCCTGCTTTTCATCTGACGCTTCCCGCTCGGTCCGACGAAGTACTGCGCATCACCGCCAAGCCGCAGCAGGCCGATCACATGGAGACGCTCGGATTCTACTTCCCGATGGCCGATGCCGATTCAGCGACACTGAACATGCACTGGGGAAGGACGGTCGTGCCAATCGGCATCAAGCCGAAACGATGAATCGCGAATGACCGACGAACTCGACGAACTGTCGCTCGATCCGGACGACTGGAAAGCGACCCGTGCGATGGGACATCGAATGCTCGACGATCTCTTCGATGATCTCGAGCGTGTACGGTCACGCCCTGTCTGGCAGCGTCTGCCTGATTCGTCGAAGAAGAGTCTGTGTGTTCCGGTTCCGCGCGACCCGCAATCGCTCGAGTCGGTCTATGCGGAGTTCCGCGAGAACGTCGAGCCGTACGCGCTCGGCAATCGCCACCCGAAATTCTGGGGATGGGTAATCGGCGGAGGCACTCCGGTCGGCGTTCTTGGCGACATGCTCGCGTCGGGGATGAACACGAATGCCGGCGGATTCGAGCAGTCGTCGGCTTACGTCGAGAAGCAGGTCGTCGACTGGTTCAAGTCCGTGTTCAACTTTCCAGCGGAATCGACAGGCCTCCTCGTGACGAGCGGCTCCGCCGCCAATCTCACCGGACTGACCGTGGGACGCGACGCGATACTCGGCACTTCTGTCGAAAGCGGTATCGCCGGACGAAAGGCCACAGTGTACGCGTCCGAGCAGGTTCACAACTCTGTCGACAAGGCGATGGGTGTGCTCGGGCTTGGAAGGTCCGCGCTCAGGAAGATCAGAACGAACACGGATCTTTCGATGGACACGAGCCATCTAAGTGAGCAGGTCGCGGCGGACAGGTCGGCGGGTGCGACTCCGATCGTAGTCGTCGCAACGGCCGGCACAGTTGCTACCGGAGCGATCGATGATCTCTCGACGATCGCCGACATCTGCGCCGAGGAGAAGCTGTGGCTCCATGTGGATGGTGCGTTCGGCGCGATGGCTGCGCTGTCGGACAAGCTGCGGCCACTCGTGAAGGGATTGGAACGCGCTGACTCGATTGCCTTCGACCTGCACAAGTGGTTTTCGGTGAACTACGATGCCGGCTGCGTTCTGGTTCGGGATCCCGAGGCCCACATGAAATCGTTCGCCTCTCCGGCGAGCTATCTTGCCGCCTTGCCGGGAGGAATAGCTGTCGGAGGCTATCTCTTCAGCGATCTCGGCGTCGACCTGTCGCGCGGATTCCGCTCTCTCAAGGTCTGGATGAGCATCAAGACCTACGGATTCGACAGGTATGCAAGAATGATCGAGAAGAATGTCGCGCAGGCGGCATATCTTGCGTCGCTCGTCGAATCCGCGGGCGATCTGGAGCTCGTTGCACCGGTGCCGCTCAATGTCGTCTGCTTCCGGTACGTGTCGGCTGGTATGTCCGGCGAGCAGCTGGACTCTCTCAACGAAAGTATTCTCGTTCGGCTCCAGGAGGACGGGCTGGCTGTTCCCTCAGGAGTGCGCGTTGGCGGAAAGTTCGCCCTCCGTGTGGCGAACGTGAATCATCGAAGCAGGAAGTCCGATTTCGACGAGCTCGTGAGCGATGTCGTGAGAATTGGCGGCGAGCTCGTTCGATAACAGCGGCCATATTCGGCTGTCGCGGCAAAGACGTGAAACGGACAGTGTTCTCTTCCGCTCAACCATGGAGACACTGATGACCGCCGGGCTTGCCGCAGAGACACCCACCCTCGATTCAATACTCGATCAGCTCAACGAGTTTCACCAGCGCGCGACGTATGGTGCCGTCGCCGGAGTCGTGAATTCATCGCCGCGCTCGCTCATGACCGGGCGTGAGCGCGACCCGCGATCGTCGTGGATCGTGAGGCGGGAGACCGGGTTGCCGACCGGATACAGGGACGAGCAGAAGCACTCGGCTCTCACCGAGAGGGAGAAAATCATCGGCTCGCCGGACGAGCTGAGGGCGTGGCTCACAGAGCCTGCGTGACAAAAAAAGCCCCGGTGTGCTTTCGCATACCGGGGCTCGGTATTGTCGAGCTCGGTCAGACCGACTCGATAATTATGTTGATGAGCTCTGTCAGCTCATCCGCATCGGAAGCGGCGAGACGGCCGGTCCTGACCATCGCTCTGATTTCGTTCAGCATCGCATTCAGCTGATTGACAGCCGTGCCTGACTGGCCTCTGCCGAGCGCCGCAATCACCGCGTCGAGCTTGGCGTTCAGCGAAGTCGCGTTGCCTTTGCTGATTTCGCCGTTGGCAAGCAGCTGCGCGATGAGCGACTGAGCCTCCGCGATTCTGCTCTCGATTGCGATCTCTATGTGGTCAGGGAGAAGAGCGAGCAGATCGTATCCACTCAACGCTTCGACCGAGTCCACCGTAGTCTCGTAGGTGTGCCAGTTGACGTTGCGAATGCCGGCGACGTTCGGCATCACCGCTGCGATCACCTCCACATCATCGTAGCTGTCGATGCTCGAGAGTCCCTGATCGCGCGGGAGAATGAGCGCAACCTTCCAGGTGTACTCGGGGATGACGACCTTGCCTTCGTTCTTCAGTGTACCCCTGTTGCCCGCGACGCCGGCAATGATGTACACCTCCTTGTTCTGGAATCGTGCGAGATCGCCGAGGTAGATCTCCATTGCCGACCATGGTCCCTGGTTCTGGTCGGAGGCCTGCGGCACGATGTTGCTGAAGTAGAACGTGCGCGCATTGTCGAGACTTCCGGACGTGCGGTCGAACGAGCGGGCGAGGTGTCCGCGATCGATCGAGAATCCGTTGATCGCTGCAGAACCGGTATACGCGTTGGTCGTATACGGAGTAGCGACACCTGCGGCGGCCGGATCGAACGTGAAGCAGTCGCAGCGATCCTCCGGGCCGAAGTGAGTGGCCTCGAGGTTGTAGCTGACCCAGTTCGGAGTGCCGCGATTCTTGTTGAATGACGACGTGTACTCCAGATGCGTGATGATGAAGTCATCGCTCGCATCGGAATCGGAGGGAATTCCGAACTCGGTGTTGCCCGCGTACACGGCCGTGGCGCTCGGTGTCGCAACGACAATCGGAAGCGTCCACGTTCCTGTTGCGCCGGTGGCCGCTGTTGCGCGGAACGTCGCTGGTCCGGCGGTGAGTCCGGTGATCACTCCGTCGGAATCGATCGTTGCGATCGACGGCGTCTCTGCGGACCACGTGAACGTCGTCGGTATTGCACTGCCGAAGGCGTCCTGAAGCGTTGCGAAAAGCTGGTCCTGGAATCCAACCGGAAGCGGCACATCGCTCGGCACGCGTCCGCTGAAGAACACTGAAGGCGGCGGCGTCGCGACCGGGTTGCACGTTCCGAAGGTCGACGCGTAGGGACCGTACCACGCACCCGCGCCGTTTCGCTGGAGAGAGCGAGTCGTCGAGCCGCTCGAGCTTTCGGACACGCCAATGTCAGTCGAAAGAAGTCCCGTGGCTGGACCGCTGGCCGCGGTGAGTGTGCCCTCATACGACAGGAATTCGACAACCTGACCGGCTGCATTTACGAGAGCAAACCCATCGGCCGGTCCATTCTGGATTCCGTTTGACGGATAGGTGACCGTGACCACTCCACGAGCTCCGCAGCTCGCCGGAATCACGGTGTTCAAGACGCGCGTGTCGTATACAGCTCCGCCGGTCTGGTTGTAGAGCACGACTTTCCATCCGGTCAGGTCGCCGCCCGCCGGGCCTTCGATTTCGATCGCTTCGTTGATATCCGTTCCGTCGTTGTCATAATGGATTTCCGTGAAACGCACGTTGCTCAGGCCCGTCGGCGGGGGAGCTGCGTTCACAGTGACCGCGGAGGTGTCGGCTAATCCGCTAGTCGCAACGGCGATGATTTGTGCATTGCCGGGTGACACTGCCCTGACCAGTCCATTTGCATCTACCGTCGCAATCGCGGAGTCGGTGCTGTTCCATCCGATCATCGCACCGGGGAGGACGACGCTCGAAGCATTGCGTGCGGTTGCGGTGAACTGCTGCGTCGCACCGACTACGAGAGTTTGCGAAGCAGGCAGCTCGGTGACAGTGGCCACAGTAGAATCTGCCGGAGGCGTCGTGTTGTCATTGCAGGCGCCGAACGTATTCGCGGCGGGACCGAACCATGTTCCGGCGCTGTTGCGTCGAAGCGATTGTCCGACGGCGGTAGCGCTCGATTCCTTCACTCCGATGTCGCGCAGGACGCGACCTCCAGCGGGCCCGCCAACCGCAGTAAAGCTGCCGCCATACGACACGATGTCCACTACCGCCCCGCCGGCGTCGACGAGAACGATACCGTCGGGATCGCCGTTCTGGATTCCGGCGATTGCCGTCGACACGACACCGCGTGCACCGCACGTTGCCGGGATAGTTCCGGTCAGCGTGACGGTGGGAGTGTAGACCGCTCCTCCATTTCCGTTATAGAGATAAATTTTCCACCCGGCGATGCTGGCTCCCGCTGGACCGGAGATTTCCACTGCTTCGCCAACATCGGTGCTGGCGTTGTCATAGTGGAACTCGCTGATGCGAATGCTCGGAACTACTGGTGGCGCGACGACGAACTTCGGCGCGATGTCGGCCGGCACCATCGCGACCTTCGGGCCTGTGATGTCGTTTTCGGAGCACGAGACAGTTACGAGAGCGAGCGCAGCGAGCGCGGCACTTACGGTCCGTAGGCGCATCGGGATAGGGGAAAGTCTGTTGGAAGAGAGCGCGGCCAGGGGACAGCCGGATCGCGAAGTTCTTCGCGTCATCCAAGATAAACTGACGGCGCGGTGTCTGCACAAGCATCGCAGAATGAAGCTTACCCTATGCCTGATTTGTACGTTTGTGACAATGCCGCTGCATGCGCAGTCGGCCGCTCTCACGCAGCTGCTGAGCGATGCGGCGGCGGTGAATTCGCAGATACCCGGCCGGCTTAACGGATACCGCGCGCGCATCGAAACGGAGATGTCGCTCGCACTGCTCGACTCCGGGAGGCGTGAGCGCACCGCACAGGTCGAGCAGATAGCGAGCGACGTCCGATACAGAAATCCTGACAGGTACGACCAGCGAGTCGTCGGATATCGCAACCAGTCCGTCGGGCCGACTTTCTCCCTGATGTCCATCTTCGGCGGATGGACCACGCCGACGCTCTACGGAAATCATCTCCAGCTCGGCGTCACTTCAGCAACGTCGAGCAACCGCACGATAAACCCTCGAAGCCCCGGCCTGGCGATTCATCCGCTCTCAGTCAATCGCAACACCTACTATATGTATGAGGGCGGTGACACCGCGGTGACGCTGTTCTCCACGAGCGGCCGCCGAATTCCGCTGTCGCGTGTGCGTGTCACTCCGCGTGCCGACGCGCCGGGCGACGCAATCCTCTTTTACGGGGACATGTATCTCGACGCGGACCGCAAGCAGATCGTGCGCATGCGCGGACGCATCGTCGAGCTGAAGGATGGAAAGGTGACTCTGAAGTCGGGAAGCAGGGTGCCCGGCGTCAGTGGCGCGTCGTTCGTCGAGCTGGTGAACGTCGAAGTAAACGGCGAATACTGGCTTCCCGCATACCAGCGCACCGAGTTCCAGGCGCGTGTCGCGTTATTCGGGGATTTCCGAAGCATCGTGAGAATTGTCTCGCGCTTCTACGACATCCGCGCGAACGACTCGACATGGAGTGGACAAGAGACTCCTCCCGGAATACAGCACAGCCTGACTTTTGCGCCGGCGTCAGCGCAGCAGCGGTTCCGGGACTGGCGTGAGCCGCTCGGCTCCGCGAGCACCGACGCGTACTTCGCGGAATTCGATGATCTCGCACCTGAATCGTGGCGAACGGTAGGCGACGCGAGCTTCCGTCTAACTCCTCGATCACTCGGCGAAGTCTTCCGCTTCAACCGCATCGAGGGAGCGTTCACTGGCCTGGCGATCTCGCACGATTTCCGTGATGCCGCGCCCGGCCTGTCCGCTCGCGCATCTCTCGGATATGCATGGTCGGAGAACGTGGCGCGCGGCATGTTCGGCTTGCAGCGCACACTGGGCAGAACCACAACCGGCGTGCGCGTCGAGCGCGCGCTCGCTCACACGAATGATTTCCAGCCCCCGCTGAGCTACGGAGCCACATTGTCCGCGCTCCTCGGAAGCGTGGATGACTACGACTATCTCGATCGGCGCAGCGCGACCGCATTCGCCTCACGCACGTTCGGGCAGCAGCGCCGTTCCAGCATGCGGCTCGAGCTCGGCGGAGGATCGGACAGGGCCGTTTCGCAGAACATCTCGAAGGGACTGTATGTCGCAGACGGGCAGGGGTTCAGGCAGAATCGGGGAATCATGCCCGGGGACTATTTCAGGTCGACTTGGGCAGTGGAGATCAATCCGCAGGTAAGTGGTCTGTTTGTCGATCGCGGAGTCGGGTTGACCTTGTCATACGATCGTGCAGACGGAGAGCTCGATTGGCAGCGACTCGAGATTCGCACCGCGG
>DASWQD010000091.1:0-4655 GCA_036398255.1 Gemmatimonadaceae bacterium
CTCTCGTCCGGATGCCTTATCCGTATAAAGAGTGGAATCAGATGCAGACTCTTCCGTACGGGCGCGACCTGTTCAATCTGGACATCGCCCCCGATGGCTCGGCGCTCATCGGATCGATGTCCGATGTCAGTGGCGATCAGCAGCTCGTGCGGATGAAAATAGCCAGCCTTCCCAGTGGCGATGCGAAACCCGAGGTTCTCTTCGAATTCGGCGAGTGGTCTCCGTCCAACTTCGTGTTCTCCAGCGACGGGCGATTTCTTTACGGCTCGTCGTATTACTCGGGCGTGTCCAACATTTATCGCTACGACGTGACGCGCGCGCGAATGCAGCCGCTGAGCAACGCGGAAACCGGCTTCTTCAAACCGCTTCCGCTCACCGATGATTCGCTCGTCGTCTTCGCCTATTCGCGCCAGGGCTTCGTGCCGTCGATGATTCCGAACGCCGTACCCGACAGCGTGAGCGCAATTCGTTTTCTCGGCAACGAGATTGCCGAGCACAGAAAGGAGGTGCAGGGGTGGGTGCCTCCCTCCGGCGCAAACGTTGACCGCATCGCGTTGGCTGCAGCGACTGGGAAGTACGACACCGCGCGCAATTTCCGGCTGAACAGCATGTATCCCGTCGTGGAGGGCTACCAGGATGTCGCCGGCAACTTCGGCGTGGCCGGCGGCGTGCGCGTCAACTTCTCGGACAGGATTGGCGCGACCGCGCTCGATGTCACGGCATCGTACTCGCCGACCCACGACCTGTCTGCCAGCGAGCGCCTGCACATGCGCGGCGTTTTCCGCCACTGGAACTGGAACATCACCGGCGCACTGAACCGCGCTGATTTCTACGATCTGTTCGGTCCAACCCGAACTAGCCGCAAAGGCTACTCGCTGGCCGCGCAGTATCAGAAGAATCTCCTGCTCGACGGGCCGACGAGCCTGAATTACACGCTGCGCGCCGCCGGCTATGGCGGTCTCGCTACAGTGCCCGAGTTTCAGGATGTCGCGGCATCGAATGACTGGCTTGCCACCGTCTCCGGCGATCTCGTTTACAAGTCGCTCCGCCGGTCACTTGGCGCAATCGATGACGAGCTCGGAAGCACGGGGGTCGCGGCCGTCCGGGTCAATTACGCCGGCAGCACGGTTTACCCGAGATTGAGCCTGGATGGCTCTCGAGGATTTTTGCTGCCGCTCGACCATTCGTCCTTGTGGCTGCGGGCAGCTGCGGGCACTTTCGCGGGTGGAAACCGAAATGATCCCTTCGCGCGATCATACTTCGGGGGATTCGGCAACAACTGGGTGGACTACCGCGGAATAAAGCAGTTTCGAAACACCGAGAGCTTCCCGGGACTCGAAATCAATCAGGTCAGTGGTGCTACATACGGGAAGGCGCAGGTGGAGTGGATGTCGCCGCCGTTGCGCTTCCGCCAGGTCGGTATCCCCAGTGCGTACCTCCGGTGGGCCGGGCTGACTGCTTTCGCGAGCGGGCTGGTGACCGACTTCGATCATGAGGCGACACGGCGGGGCTATGTGAGCGCGGGGGCGCAGGCTGACTTGCGGCTCATAACGATGTCGCAATTCGAGTCCACTTTCTCGGTCGGCTTTGCAGTTGCGGCTGGCAAGCGGTTGCCTCGCAGCACGGCGTTGATGATCTCGTTCAAGCTGATGTGACCATGGCCATCGCCCTGGCGGTGAGCGTCCTGCCGGTTTTCATGTTCCTCAGCGCGCTGGTGCTGCTCGACAGCTACAAGCTCATCGCGCCCCGGGCGATACTGCTCGCTGTCGCCGCTGGGGCGGCCGCGGCCCTTGCAGGCTACGCCGTGAACGTTCCGCTTGGCCCAGGGCTCGGATTGGACGTGGCACGCTACACGGTGTACGTCGCCCCCGTCGTGGAGGAATTGCTGAAGGCGATTTACATCTTCTGGCTGCTGCGCCGGAACAAGGTGGGCTTCGTCGTCGACGCGGCCATTTACGGATTCGCAGTCGGGACTGGATTTGCCTTTATCGAGAACCTCTACTTTCTGCCCGTGCACCCGAATCCAACAATCTGGACCTGGATTGTCCGCGGATTTGGTACGGCGCTCATGCACGGCGGCACAACGGCGATATTCGCGATGATATCGCGTGCGCTTCAGGATCGTGCGCCGGCATTCCGGGTCTCGTTCGTCCTGCCCGGGCTGGCAGTCGCCATGTTGCTCCACTCGTTGTACAACCAGTTCCTGGTCGCGCCGCTGCTCGCGACGGCGCTCATCGTCCTTGTGTTCCCGTACATCGTGATGTTCCTCTTCCAGCGGAGCGAGCGCGAAACGAGGAGCTGGCTCGGCACAGGTTTCGACACCGATCAGGAGCTCCTGCGCGTGATGCGTGCGGGGGAGGTCTCGGACACGCCGGTGGGGCGATTTTTGGGAGGTCTGCGCACCACCTACCCGCCGGAAGTGATCGTCGACATGATGTGCCTGCTGCGACTTCGTGCCGAGCTTGGTATCAAGGCAAAGGGAATTCTCCTGATGCGCGAGGCAGGCTTCGAGCCCGATCCCGATCCATCCCTTCAGGCGAAGCTCGAGGAAGTGCGCTATCTGGAGCAGAGTATCGGGAGAAGCGGCATGCGCGCGCTGAAGCCGTTCGTTCACACGAGCACGCAGGACTTGTGGCAGCTCAACATCCTCGACGGGAAACAGCGATGACCGAATTCGCGCCGGTGCAGGGAACCCGGACGACGTTGAGAATTCCCCCGCGTGCTCTGCTGGTCGGCAGAAGTCTATCCGATGCCAGGTCGCTCGCGGAGCAGCTGATGGACGAAGGCTATGTTATCCTCGCGGAGGTCGAAATCGCGGGAGCTCTATCGCGACTGCGCGCGACGCGCTTCGAGTTCGTGCTGCTCGACATTGACGGTGCGGGCGCAGGCGGCCTGGAGTTTGTCGAGACACTGCGTCGCGACAGCCAGCTCGAAGGTCTTCCGCTGCTGGTGACATCCCGATCGGACGACATCCACGCCGTCGAGCGTTTTCTCGGATGCGGCGCCGACGACTACCTGCCCAATGTGTTCGGCTCGGCGGTGCTGCGCGCGCGTATCAATGCGGCGCTCGACAGACGGCGCCTGCAGGAGGGCCAGAATCTCCGGCGGGAGATGTCCGTCGCGCGAACGATTCAGCGTGACTTTCTCCCCGAATCGCTGCCGGAAGTAACAGACCTGGAGCTCGAGGCCGCGCTGCGTCCGGCGCGAGAGGTGTCGGGTGACTTCTACGACTGCTTCCTGCTGACGTCTGGCGAAGTGATACTCGTAGTCGGCGACGTGTGCGACAAGGGCGTTGGCGCGGCGCTGTTCATGGCGCTCTTCCGAAGCTTGATCCGCGCATCTGCTGATCCCGTGGGCGGAGGCGCGATCCAGATGATCGGCGGACGCCATACGATGGTGATGCAGGCGATTCAGTCGGCGTCCCCAGCCGATCTCCTGACGCGCGTTGCCGGATTCACCAACGACTACATCGCGCGGAATCACGGACGGACGAACATGTTCGCGACTGTGTTCCTCGCATCGCTCGAACCGTATTCCGGTGAGCTCGTCTATGTGAACGCCGGTCACGAGCCCGCGCTCACCATTGCGCCCGATGGAGCTATCGAGGAGCTGCGGCCGACCGGTCCGGCGCTGGGAATGCTTCCCGATTCACATTTCAGAGCGGTGACGCGCACTCTCGAGCGAGGTCACACGCTTCTCGCTTTCACCGATGGATTGGTGGAGGCACACAGCCCGACCGGTGAGGTGTACGGTGCGAAGCGGCTCCGCGAAGTACTGCTTGCGAATCGCGGCCGTTCGGCTTCGGAGCTGGTGCACGCGGTACTCGACGCGGCGCAGACTTTCGGGGGGCACTCGGATCCGCACGATGACCTGACAATGCTCGCTGCCCGGCTCGTGTGAGATCTTTTGGGCGCCGTCGCTTCGCGGCGGTAGCTGTTAGCAACATGAGCTGGTTAGTAGCTAGCTCACTGTCGGTTCGAACCTGCATCGCCATCGTCGCCGAGGTCGTGCCTGATCTTTTTCATCAACCCCTGAATCATTTTCGCGACTTCCTCTGCGCGTTTGTTGAGGCTGTTTCCCTCGTCCGCCGGCATGGCGGAGCAGTCGACCGCCGTCTCTGGCCCGCCTGGTGCGACCTTCAGCAAGGTTGGAGTCAACCGACAAGGCGACTCGAGATACTGCCGATGCGACCCGCCGCACCAGGCATCATTGGCGCCCCGCTGCCATCGATTGCTTTCGCTGGAGTGAGCCAGCTGCTAACCAGGTAATGTTGAATTGTTGTCCTCGGGATAGATTCCCGCAATGAAGCTATGGATCGATGCCGATGCCGCGCCACGCGACGTGAAGGAGATTTGTTACCGTGCATCGGACAGGCTCAAGCTCGAGACGGTTCTCGTTGCGAACGCGCGAGTTCAGCTTCCCGCCGGCTACAGCTTTCTTTCAGCGGTGCGTGTCGACGGCGGGCCTGATGTTGCCGACATCTATATCGCCGAACACTCGGAGGCTGGAGATGTCGCAGTGACGGCTGACATCCCTCTTGCCGCCCTCCTGGTTCCAAAAGGCGTGACGGTGATCGATCCGCGCGGTGATGTTTACACCGAAGAAAGCATTGGCGAGCGGCTCTCTCTCAGAAACTTCATGGATGGATTGCGAAC
>DASWQD010000092.1:0-11665 GCA_036398255.1 Gemmatimonadaceae bacterium
ACTGAAAATTCCCATCGCCATGAAAAATTATTTCATCGGCTGCGCGGCCTTGGCCGCAGCCATCGGCTGCACGAACACCGACCAGGCGTCGACCAGCGATTCACAGCTTCCGCCGCTTCCGCACGACATACATTCGTACGCCCAGCCCGAGGAAGCGCGCGTCACCAACGTGTCGCTCGACCTCACGCCAGACTTCACCCGAAAGCAGATCGCGGGCGTCGCGAAGCTGACCATTCAGAGATCTGCCGGCGCAGACTCCGTCGTTCTCGACGTTCGTGACCTCAACATCAGAAGCGTGACCGACGCGAAAGGCTCGCCGCTCGGATTTGCTATCGGTACCCAGAAGCCAACGCTCGGTGCACCGCTGACCATCGCGCTCCCTCCGGCCGGTGACACGATTGTCGTGACATACGAGACGTCGCCTTCTGCCGCAGCGACCCAGTGGCTGAGCGCCGAGCAGACTGCCGGGGGCAAGACGCCGTTCCTCTTCACGCAGGGTCAGTCGATCCTCACGCGCACGTGGGTGCCGACACAGGACGGACCGGGGATCAGGCAGACGTACGACGCGACTGTCCATGTTCCGGCAGGAATGCGCGCCGTGATGAGCGCTGAGCATGTCGGGATGGACGGAGAGAAAGACGCGCAGGGTCTGAGCGTATATCGCTTCAGGATGCCGCACGCAATTCCTCCGTACCTGATCGCGCTCTCGGTGGGTGACATTGCATTCCGGCCGATAGGACAGAGCACCGGCGTCTACGCCGAGCCATCGGTTGTGGACAAGGCGGCCGACGAGTTTGCAGAGATCGACAAGATGATCACCGCCGCCGAAAAGCTTTACGGGAAATACAGGTGGGGACGCTACGACATCCTGGTTCTTCCGCCGTCGTTTCCATTTGGCGGAATGGAGAATCCCACTTTGACGTTCGCGACTCCCACAGTCCTTGCCGGTGATCGCTCGCTCGTGAGTCTCGTGGCGCACGAGCTTGCCCATTCGTGGTCGGGAAATCTCGTGACCAATGCGACGTGGAACGACTTCTGGCTCAACGAAGGATTCACGACCTACATCGAGTCGCGAATCATGGAGGAGGTCCGCGGAAAGGAGTATGCGGACATGCTTCGTTTGCTCGGGCGGCAGGATCTCGAGCGGACAATCACCGAGCTGGCTGCCAAGCCAGAAGATACCCGCCTCCAAATCGATCTCGCAGGCCGCGATCCCGACGACGGTACGACGGACATCGCATACGAGAAGGGAGCAGCATTCCTCCAGACGATCGAATCGGTGGTGGGCAGGGAACGGCTCGACAAGTTCCTTCGCGGCTACTTCGACCACTTCGCATTTCAGCCGATGAGCTCGGAAAGAATGCTCGCCTACATGAAGGACAACCTGTTGTCGCCGGAGGAGGCGGAGAAGGTCAACATCCAGGCTTGGGTCTATCAGCCCGGTCTTCCCGCAAACGCGCCAGTGATCACGTCGACCGCATTTGCCGATGTCGACAAGCAGGTCGAGGCCTGGAAGGCCGGCAGCGGAGCGGCAAAGCTCTCGACGAGCGAGTGGTCGACGCACGAGTGGCTCCACTTCCTGCGCGCGCTGCCCGACACGATCCCCGCGGCAAGACTCGATGATCTCGACAGGACGTTCAAGCTTTCAACGAGCGGAAACAGCGAGATCCAGTTCGCGTGGTTCAGGATCGCGATTGCCAACCGCTATGAGACTGCGTTCGCGGCCCTCGAGCGATTTCTCACTTCGCAGGGGCGCAGGAAGTTCATCGCTCCGCTCTATGCGGATCTGGCGAAGACAGACTGGGGAAAGGCCATGGCGATGCGGATCTACTCCAAGGCGCGACCCACGTACCACTCCGTCGCCACGGGAACGATCGACAAGTCGCTCGAGTGGAAGTGATGCTCACCTCAGGGTGAGCACCACTCCGTCAAGTTTTTCCAGCGGCTTGACGCCGAGCAGGGAAGCGAGCGTCGGTCCGATGTCCACTGTTCGGACGAATTCGCTCCTCCTCCTCGCGGCAATGCCGGGCCCGTAAAAAATGATCGGGACATTGCTGTCGTAATCGTATGGGCTCCCATGCGATGCGACGAGCAGGTTTCCCCACAGACTTCCCGGGGTGAGAGTGGCCACCAGCTCGACGTCCGCTCCCGGCTGGAACTGATGCGACCAGCGCCGCGCGACCGGGTCGGTTGCGCTGTCGCGCGCGAGCGCAGCAAACCTGTCAATCCGCGCAATTCCGGGGAGCGCCCGCGCCGCGTCCTCGAATACCTTGATCGCAACTTCGGGCGCGATACCTGCTCCACGGAATTTGACGCGATCGACGAGCACGATCTGCTGGTCTACTTCGATCGCCATCGTGTCGACCTTCGCCGCCTTCAGTGTCTTTCGCGCTTCGGCGAGCGCTGGGAGAAGCGATGCGCGCGTTGGTCGCGGACTCATTCCGGCCGGAGCGAGCTCGGGAACGGTGCCGAATCCATGATCCGCCGAAAGCGCGACGATAACCCGCGACGGATCGCGGAGCTTGAACAGCGAATCGAGGAACATTCCGATCACGCGGTCATCACGGAGAACCTGATCGTGCGCCTCCTTCGAATCGGGGCCGAGCCGGTGGTTGACGGCGTCGGTGGCGGAGAGCGAGACCGCGAGGAGGTCGGTAGAGCTTCCTCCCCCGAGGTTGCGGGCCGTCACCCCCTCCAGGGCCATCGCTACGATCAGCTCATCGAGAAAGGGCGTTGCCCTGATGATGCTCGCCGCCTGGTCCGGATCAGCTGGGAGGCGATGCGGGAAAACGAAATTCATCCCGCCACCCTCGACCGGAACACTGTCCGCCTCCTTGTATTCCGAATCCGGCAGCAGGGGGGTCCACGATTTCCCGGCGTACGAATGCGGCATCAGCCGGTCATTGAAGCGTCTCACCCAGTCCGGAAGCGAATCGGCGTAGTACCTGCTCGTGACGAAGTCACCGTCGCCCGGGTACCAGTAGACCTCCTGCTTCGATTTTCCGATCGGCAGGATGGCGCCCCGGTCCTTGCCGGAGACGGAAAGGGCCCGGGATTTCGGGTCGGCCGCAAGCATCCAGTCAAAAAGGGCCGTTCCCTGAAATCGGGTCGGTGAGGCGCCGAGAGCCCCGGAGAACCCAAGGAGGGGAGCGTTGGCGTCTGCCACACCAACCCTGTTTGCGGCGATTCCTGTCGAACGGGGGAATCGCCCCGAAAGTAGGCTTGCGTGCCCGGGCGCCGTCTCGGTTATCCCGTGATCCTGATGAGCATTGGTGAACCACGCTCCGCCCTTCGTCAGCCGACCAAGGCCACCGGTCAGCTGAGGGCCAAAACGCGTCAGGAAATCGCCGCGAAACCCGTCAATAGTAATGAGAACCACGAGCGACGGACGCTCGGGAGCGGGCGTGGTCTGGGCGCCAGCGGTCGAGAGGCAGAGAGCCAGCGCGGGAAGTGCCGGGAAGAATCTGGGCATTCGCCAATCTGAATGCGGGGGTTCGTGTAAGCAACATATGGCGCAGAACCGCGTACTTTGCGATTATTAATAGTCGTCAGTTTTCCCCCCAAAGAAGTCATTTAGGAGCTTTCCTGATGGAGAGCCCATCCCCGGGCGTCCTCAAGTCACCGGCGAATCGTGTCGTTGTACGAGTCGTCGGGTACTACGCAATTCTGATCGCGGCGGGATGGCTCATTCTGAGCCAGCTCCCGGTGAGCACGGGGTTCGGGGCCTTCGGTCTGGAGCCGATTCTCAACTCCGGCGCCGCGCCAGGTGGCGCAAAGGCGACGGCGACGATCACGGCAGATCCACACCGGGCGACGGCTGTCGCAGTCGCGATGCTCGCGGCGGTCCTGCTTTCCATTCCGGTGGCGTGGATTTATCAGCTCACTCGTGCGAAGCGCGGTTATCAGCAGTCGGTGGTGCAGCTGATGATCATTCTTCCGCTCGTCGTATCAGGCGTGGTGATTCTGGTGAAGGACAGCCTGGCGCTTGCGTTCAGTCTCGCGGGAATTGTCGCGGCGGTGAGGTTCCGGAATTCACTCGACGACAGCAAGGACGCGGTCTATGTGTTCCTTGCAACCGGTCTTGGACTCGCAGCCGCGGTGGACATTCCGGTTGCGACCGTGATATCGGTGCTGTTCAACCTGTCGATTCTGTCCCTCTGGTACACCGACTTCGGCAATTCGCCGGTGGAGCTCGAGGGCGCAATCGCGGCAAAGCGTCTCAAGCGCGCACGGGAGCTTGCGCGCACAGGAACTTTCGTCGCGCAGATCGACAACGAAGTATTGAAGAACATGAACAAGGAGCAGCTCGAAGGCCTGGCGCAGCGCGCGCTCAAGAGGGCGCACAACGACAGCTCCAAGGGCGCTGACAACGGAGTCGTCGAGAAGATTCTTCGGCTGCGCACGCGCGATGCGCAGGCGACGCGGCGGGGACTGGATCTGGTGCTGCAGGAGTTCGCGCGCGAATACCGCATGGGATCCATTTCCATAGATACAGAAGGCATCAGCACAATCGACTATCACATTCGGCCCAAGAAGGCCGTGGAAAACGATGAGCTGCTCACGCTTGCACGGACGGCAGGCGGATCCGCACTCGTCGACGCTCAAATCCGGTAGGGGGAAAAATGAGGATCACCGCACGAAACCTCGCGATCGCCGCCGTCACGTCGATGTTCTTTGCGCAGCCAGCGTCGGTGGCCATGGCGCAGGGCGCGGAAAAGGCTCCCGGGGAGAAAAAAGTTCTAACGCCGGAGGAGAAGGCTGAGGCCGACTTCCAGAAAGCGGTGAAGCGGGGCGAGCTCGCGGCAGCGTTCTACGCCGCGCCGACTCCTCTCGAAGTGACGCTGACGGTGAACGTCAAGCGCATCCGCGGCGACAAGGCCGACAAGGCCCCCTGGCGCAAGGCGACTTTCTCCTACACCGACGCGACAGGCAAGCCGGTGGTGATCCCGGCGGAGACGCGCACACGCGGAATCTGGCGCCTCAAGAACTGCGACTTCCCACCGCTTCGTCTCAACTTCAAGAGCGAGGACACGAAGGAGACGCTGTTCAAGGGAATCGACAAGCCGAAGCTCGTCAACTTCTGCAAGGACACTGACGACAACGAGCAGTACATGATTCAGGAGGCTCAGCTCTACAGGATCTACAATCTCCTGACGCCGGCCAGCCATCGCATGCGGCCGCTCATCGTCAGCTATGTCGACAGCGCGAGCGGAAAGCTGCATGCGAAGCGCTTTGCACTGCTCCTCGAGGAGCCTGAGGTCATGGCCGCTCGCAACGGCGGCCCGATCATGGAGCTCAAGGGCGCTCTGCCTCAGGATCTCGAGCCATATCACGATGCGCTCGTCGGAGTATTCCAGTACTTCATCGGCAACACCGATTTCTCCATCTACGCTCTGCACAACATCGAGCTGGTGATGCAGCCGACGGGGAATTTCCTCCCTGTTGCGTACGACTTCGATTTCTCCGGCGCGATCGCGACGAACTACGCGACTCCGGACCCGAAGCTCGCGATCCAGAACGTGAAGATGCGCCTGTTCCGGGGCTACTGCGTTCCGTCCGAGGAATACCAGAAGGTCATCGCCAAGTTCAACGAGCAGAAGGCTGCCATCTACGCGCTCTACACCGACGATATCGGGAAGATGATGAAGCCGAAGGTCGTCGAGAACACGCTCAAGTATTACGATGAGTTCTACAAGACGATCAACGATCCGAAGCGCGTAAAAAGAGAAATCGGAGACGACTGCGTAAAGACGAATTGACCTGGCGCTACGAAATACGGTCGGCTCGGCACCTCGCCGAGCTGGCCGGCGCACCGCTTCCCCAGTCGCTGGAGACTTCCGAGCCAAAGCGCTCGCAACATCGCGATCTCTACCTGGATACGGCCGACGATGCCCTGCGCAAGCGGGACATCGTCTGTCGTCTGAGGCTGCGCTCCGACGACACACGCACTCTCTCCGTGTCCATCGGCGGAGAGCGCGGAAGCGCGCCCAATCGTGTGGATTCCCCCGTGCAATCGGCGGACGTTGGCGGCGCACTCGCCGAGACGACGCCCGCCGGCCGCCGGCTCCGCTCGCTCATCGACCCGTCGCTCCTCGTCGCGAGACTCGAGCTCGAGGTCGAGCGCATCACGCGATGCGCAGGGAGCGACTGGCTCGGGCGTCCGCGAATGGAAATCCATTATGACGGACTCGTCGCCAGGCGAGCCGCGACGGCGTCCAGTTTCTTCCAGCTCTGCATTCACCACCTCCGCGGCGATGAGGACACCACCGCGGGGCTCGCCAGGGCGCTGGCCGAGGCGCATCACCTCCGCGCGTCGACGGAAGGGTCGCGCGACCGCGCCGAGCTGCTTCTCAGGTGGAAAGGCGCGAGCGGGGAAGCCGCGGCGAATCACGCGGAATCCGGCCAGCACATGCGGCGGCGCGGCATGGATCGCGGCGAGTTCCTGAATCCGGAGCTGAGCCTTCTCGCCTTTCAATCGCGCGTACTCGCCATTGCCGAGGACCCCGCAACGCCCCTCGGCGAGCGTCTGAAATTTCTCGGCATCGTCAGCTCGAACCTCGACGAATTCTTCATGATCCGCATGGCAGGGCTGAGAATCGCCGCGCGCGAGCAATACGAGGAGCAGTCCGACGACGGCCTCACCCGCGGCGAGCAGATGCGACTCATTCGCGAGAGCGTTGCGGATATCACCAGCCGCCAGTCCGCGTGCGCGCTCGAATGCGTCCGCGAGCTCTCGAACATCGGGATTCACATCCTGTCGTGGAGCGAGCTGAACCAGAGTCAGAAGATGGCGCTCCGCGCGGAATGCAGGGAGCAGATTCACCCGTCGCTGACTCCGATGGCGATGACGCTGAGCCCGGGTCATCCGCTCCCTCATCTGCCGCACCTGACGCTTGCCCTGGCGGTCGTGCAGCGCGACCCGAGCACGCGGCGACTGCATCTCGCGGAGCTGGAGCTGCCATCCGACTCGCCGCGGCTCCTGCCGGTACCGGGTCGAGACGGTGCCTTCGTCACGCTGGAAGAGACGGTCAGGTCGAACATCGATCTCGTTTATCCAGGTGGCGGAGTAGAAGGCGTCTACGTATTTCGCGTGACACGCGGCGGCGAGCTTGCGCTCGATGAAGAGACTGCGGACGACCTGATCGACGCGGTCGACAACGCCACGAAGAAGCGCGAATTCAACCCGGCAGTGCGAATCGAAGTCGAGCGCGACATGCCCGAATTCGTGCGCGACCTCCTTCTCGCGAACCTGCGCCGCGAGCAGTCCACCGAAGCGATTGCGCTCGAGCCATCGGACATCAACGAGATGGACGGACTGCTCGACCTGCGATGCTTCGGTGAGCTCGAGCTTCCGCACCTGAGCGAGCTGTCGTACCCGAAGCACGAGCCGGCCGAGCCGCAGTTCTCCGGCTCCATACTCGACGTGATCTCGGCGCGTGATCTCCTCTATCACCATCCATTCGATTCCTTCGACGCGACGGTAGTTCGCTTTCTGCGCGACGCGGCGGACGATCCGAATGTCACGACGCTCAAGATCACGCTGTATCGCATCGGCAACTCTTCGAAGATTGCCGAGGCGCTCATCGACGCGGCGCACAATGGCAAGAAAGTGGTCGTGTTCATCGAGCTGAAGGCGAGGTTCGACGAAGGCCGCAACGTGAAGTGGGCGAGAAAGCTGGAAAAGGCCGGCGGTCACGTAGTGTCCGGCCTAGTCGGCTTCAAGAATCATTCAAAGGCCGCGCTCGTGACTCGGCGCGAAGACGGCCGGCTGCACAGCTACGCCCACGTTGGAACAGGGAACTACAACAGCCGAACCGCGCGCGAGTACACCGACCTGAGCCTGTTCTCGGCTCGCGATTCGCTCACCGGCGACGTCGCGGACCTGTTCAATGCGCTCACCGGCGGATCGCTTCCTCCGAGCGGCCTGTCGCGCGGCGCGCTCGTCGCGCCGCACCAGCTCAAAGACACTCTGATCGCTCTCATCGAGCGCGAAGCGGCACACGCGCGAGCGGGCAAGCCGGCGCGTGTCACCGCGAAGATGAATGGCCTCTCCGATTCCGGCGTGGTACGCGCGCTGATGCAGGCATCGAGAGACGGAGTGAAGGTGGACCTGGTCTGCCGCGGCATCTGCACGCTGCGCCCGGGAGTTCCCGGCATTTCGGACAACATCCGCGTGACGTCGGTCGTCGGAAGATTTCTCGAGCATTCACGGATCTACCGATTCGAGAATGCTGGCGAGCCTTCCTACTTCATCGGATCCGCCGACCTCAGGCCGCGGAATCTCTCACGCCGCGTTGAGCTTCTTGCTCCCGTAAGCGATCGCGAACAACAGCTTAATCTCGAAAAAATCCTCAACACTTACGTCGAAGATCCCACGAGCTGGGAGCTTCAGCCGAATGGAACGTACCGGCGCACCTCTGCGCACGGAGTCGGCGCACAGCAGGCTCTGGTCTCCCGCAACGGGCGGTGAGAAAGCTCATCGCGTACCTCGCGACGAGCGTCGACGGATTCATTGCACGTCCGGATGGTGATGTCGCCTGGCTCGACCGGCCGCGGCCCGCGGATGATTACGGCATGCACACGTTTCTTCGCTCCGTCGACACCGTCGTGATGGGACGCGTCACCTGGGAAGTGGGACAGAAGCTCGGAGGCGCAGTCGTGGAGGGAAAGCGGAACATCGTCCTTTCGCGAACGCTGCCCTCCTACGGATGTCCCGGAGCCACCGTCGAGAACATCGAGCCCGCGGCGTTCGCGGAAAAGCTGCGATCGGAGAAAGGTCGCAATGTATGGCTCATGGGCGGCGCCGATGTCTTCGGCAGCTTTCTCGCTGCCGGCGCTCTTGACGAGCTGGTCATCCACGTCGTGCCGGTTCTCATCGGAACCGGGATTCCGCTCCTCGATGCTCAGCCGCGACAGGCAGAGCTGACACTTCGGTCAACGCGCCGCTTTGCGGACGGAGTGGTCAAGCTGCATTATGACATCGATCATGACAGATCGAGCGAGAGTCGGAAATGATCATTCGCGCCGCGCTTGCACTCACGCTCGTGCTGTCTTCAGGAACGAGCCAGTCGGACCCGCTCGACGATCTGAAATGGCTCGCCGGCTGCTGGGAGATGAAGAACGGCGAGCGACTTACAGAAGAGCAGTGGATGATGCCGCGCGGCGGAGTCATGATCGGGATGAGCCGCACGGTTCGCGGCCAGTCGCTCGTCGAGTTCGAGCAGGTCAGAATCGAAACGCGGGGAACCGGTCGCTACTACGTCGCTTCGCCGTCACGACAGGCAACCGCGGAGTTCAAGGCGACGAGCGTGTCAGCCGACCAGGTGACGTTCGAGAATCCCGCTCACGACTTCCCGACGAAGGTCGCGTATCGCCGGCAGGGCGCGGATTCACTGATCGCCAGCATCGAAGGTCAACGCGGCGGCAGGACACGAACAATCGAGTATCCGTACCGCCGCGCGTCCTGCCCGTAAGCTCCCCAGATCACGGGACCGGACGAGGCCTCGGCCACGGCCATGGCCATGGATTGAATGAGCTCCGGCCAGCCAGTCCGCGCACCGCCGCCTCGCGAACTCTCGGATCCTTCGAGTCGATCAGCTGAGTCAGCGCGGCCTCTGACCTCTCGCCGGACTTGAGCATCGCGCGAATGAGTGCGCGATTGATCTCGTCGCTCTGCTCGACTTTGATCGCCGCATGAATTGCCGGGAGGGCAGCTGAGTCTCCAATCTGGCCGAGTGCCCACGCCGCCTTAAGGCGAGTGTCTGCGCTCTCATCGCGGAGGAGAGTGAGAAGTGCACGCGGCGCTCGTCCTCCATCGCGCATCTGTCCGATTGCCCATGCCGCGGTTCCCCGCACGCGGCTGCTCTTGTCCGATGCAGCGATGTTCGCGAGCTCGTCGGCAACGCTTCCGTCTTCGATCTCGCCGAGCGCCCATACTGAAGTCTCGCGCACTCTGTCGTCGGAGTCGCGCCGCGCGGCCGCGAGCAACGCAGTGGTTGCGCGCCGGCTCTCGATACTGCCGAGTGCCCACGCCGCCATTTCGCGCACACGCGCGTCCCCGTCGCGACTGAGCACCGAGCTCAGCGCGTCGACTGCTTCGCGTGACTCGAGCTGTCCGAGCGCCCACGCTGCGGCGCGTCTTACGACGGGGGACTCATCCTGCTGCACAACGCGCATGAGCGTCGATGCGGCCCGCACGGAGTCCATGCGTCCCACCGCAATCACCGCCGCTTCACGTACCGGCACGGCATTGTCGCGAGTGAGACCCATGAGCGGCTCGAGTGCCTTTCCATTCTCGATGTGACCGAGTGCCCACGCCGAGTTGGCGCGCACGCCGACTTCGGAATCTCTCAGGGCGCGAATGAGTGGATCGACTGCTTCGCGAGGCTCGGCCAGTCCGAGTCCAAGCGCAGCAATCTCGCGGAGTGATGAAGACGAGGCGCTCAGTCGCTCGATCAATCCGTTCGTGATTCGCGAGTTTCCCTTTCTTCCGACGAGACGAACACCGAGCTCACGGACACAGGCATCATCAGAAGCGAGAGATGCGAGCAGCAGCTGCACGTCGGAATCGGAGAGGGTTCGCGTGTTTGAATCGGTGTCGCGCAGGACGACTGGCTTTCCGAGCGGAGTCACAGGAGCGTCGCTCCAGCCACCCCAGCCCCATCCTCTCACTGCCTGTGCAGCAAGCGAGCAGATGACAGGCGGTGCGCCGCGAGCGGCGGAGAGAAGTGTGCCGATGTCAACCGGCTCGCGGTCGTACGAGACCGACGGAGATTCGTCGAAGAAATCCTCGGGGGTTGCCGGCTCGTCGGGAAGCATGATGCCGCCGCCATTGTTGGTCGAGAGCAGCACCGCTGCCAGGACCACTCCAAACACTTTCTGCATTGTCGCTCCTTTCATCCGGCGCTCGGCCAATAACGGTAAGTTGAAAAATCAGCACTTCAGGTCAAAAAAACGGGCGCGCGGTCCGGATGCGCGCCCGCTCGATCAGGCGCGCATCAAGGGAAGGGTCGCGGCTCCGGCCACGGCCATGGCCATGGTCCCGCTGCGTTTCCACCAGCGAGTGCACGCACTGCCATGCCCTTGATCTTGGGATCCGACGAAGTGAGAAGTCCTCTCACTGCGTCCACGGACTTCTCGCCCATCGCCGCCAGCGCGCGGATGTAGGCGATCTGCAGATCCTTGTTCGCTTCCACCTTGAGCGCATCGTTGAGCGCTGATACGGTGGAAGGATCCTCGATCTGATACAGCGCCCACGCCGTCAGCTCGCGCACGCCGGGATCGGGATCGCGAAGTCCGGCGACGAGTGCCCTTGGTGCTTCACGCGGCTCGAGGCTTCCGAGTGCCCATGCGGAGCGCATCCGAATGCGCTTGCTCTTGTCGCTGAGTGCAGCGACGAGGACGTCGGTTGCCTCGTGATCCTCGAGCTGTCCGAGCGCCCATATCGCTGTAGCGCGGACGTTCTCGTTCGAGTCACCGCGAACCGCGGCCGACAGCGCAGCGACCGCGGTAGTGTTGCCGTTACCCTCTGCAAGCGCCCAGGCCGCCATCTCGCGAACGCTCGCGTCGGAGTCCTTTCGGAGCGCTTCGGCGAGTGCTTCCGACGCGACGCGAGTGTCAGCATACTCGCTCAGTCCCCACGCCGCGGTGCGCCGCAGCGCCGGAT
>DASWQD010000093.1:0-3060 GCA_036398255.1 Gemmatimonadaceae bacterium
CGCGCTGAGGGGAGCAGGTCCACTCACCGCTGGTGACGCTCCAGAACATGCACGCGAGTGATGCGATAGTCACGCCGGAGTCGACTCGTGAATAATGTGTCGGTCAGCGACATGATTGGGGTGAGCTGCCCCAGTTTGTAGGCCTCGCGAAAAGCTCGCTGCATTTCCGAACCCCCGGGAAACAGCGACCAATCACGATCTTCATAGATCACGTAGCGGTACCCATCGTGCTCCAGAAGCGATGCAAGGGCGTTACCTGTCGCTACCTGACTCCAATCGACAACCCCACTGATCCATGGGTCACCTCGGCGATGAATACGCTCGAGATAATAGCTGTGTCCAGACGACACTACGACAAGGATTCGCGAATCTGCGGGCGTGTTCTGCCTGACCCATTGATACGCCGGATAAAACCACGTGTAGCGGTGATACTGTCGCTCGTCACCATCCAGAGCAAACCGAAGGCTGTCCCTGTTTATTGCGCCGGCAACCACCACGAGAGCAACCGCGACAGTACTCGCCAGCATGAAAGCCGCTCTTTCAAGATTTTCACGCTCCTCCAGGACCTTCGACAACAGGAACCCGACGCACAGCGCAGCAACGGGAAGCATCATGAGGACGAACCGCGGATAGAGAAGCGGCTGCATCAGGGCCCACTCGATGAGAAAAATCGAACCAAACACGCCGAGCGCCCGGATCTCCCTCCCCTGCCTGAAGGTCGCGACGAGAATTGCACCCACAATCAGGATCGCGACTGGAAACAGATACGGGACCCGGAAGAGCGTCGAAATTCCTTCGGCGTAGCTCGCGATCGTGTGCGAGCCGGAGAGCGACTGCGAATAGGTCGCCGCAACGATATCCGCATACGAGGCATCTGGTGACGCGGGATCCGCCATGAGCGGCCATACTGGATTTTCGAACCATCTCGCGTTCGCAACATAGAACGGCGACGCGAGAACCAGCGCGGCAACTGACCCGCCGACATATGAAAACAAGGCACCCATTCTCGCCGGGTGACGCCGCATCGCGAAGATAAACACGATGAGTGCCGCGAAGCCGGCCGCAACGAGCTGATACCGGCTCTGCAATCCGATCCAGCTGACGAATCCAAACAGTGCTGCTTCGCGCGAGTTCAAGGACGCGAGGCGCAAGACAAATATCGAGATCGCGAGGATCGAGACGAGCGCGTATGAATCCGCGTTCGCTTCGATGAACACGCGAAGGCTGGCCGGATGCAGTATCAGCAGGAGGCCGATCATCAGCGCAGCGCGCGTTGCTCCTGCCCACTTGAAGACGCGGACAACCGTCGAGATGAACACGACGAAGAGCAGCAATCCGAGCAATTGCGCTCCCTGCGGCAGGCCGGTCAGCTCGAACGGGAGGTACGAGAGCGACCATCCGAACGGCAGCGCGTAGTGGTAGTCGGCGATCCTCTGCCACCCGCCGTCCTGAACGATCTGGCGGATGTGCGCGAGATGGTATCGCATCGCATCAGCGCTTCGCGGCGGCGAGATCGCCGCCGCCCACAGGATCGCGCCGAGCGCGACGCCGGCGGCGAGCACAGCGGCGTGGCTCGCCAATCCGACAAATGGCTCGAGGATCACCGCGGTCAGCCGTACCACGGCTCGCCAGCGAATGATCAGGATGGCTGTCGCGACAATGCCTGCAGCGACCACTGCAATTCCGACGAAACCCGTCGCAGTCGCAAGGGCGAGGAAGAAGGAGGTAATGCCGCTTCCGATCAGAATTGCACCGGGCGCCGTGATTTCGTCCCGCGCATCGAGCCGCGAGAGAAAGAGCGATCCGATCGCGATCCACGCGGCAAAAATGAATGCCGCGATGACGCTCGCTGCTAAGCCCTCCCCAATCGGCACGAGCGTCACGTCCGTCTGCTCCGGGAGAAATGTCGGGGGTCTGCTACCACGCCGGCTGAACGCGCCACAAATTACGGCGCCTCCTTCCAACACACAAAACCAAATTTCTCAATTGATCACCCACGGAGAGTCCGCCACCGCCGGATCAGGAACCCGACGCGCACTCATTTGCGGAGTCTCAGGCCAGGACGGCACGTATCTCGCGCGTCACCTCCTTTCGAAGGGCTACGAGGTCTACGGAACATCGCGCGACGCGCAGATGTCCTCGTTTCGCAACCTCCGACGGGTCGGCGTCGAGGGAAAGGTTCATCTCGAGTCGATGGCGGTAACCGACTTCCGAAGCGTTCTCCAGGTCATCCTCAAGACGAGCCCCGCCGAGATCTACAATCTGGCCGGCCAGAGCTCGGTCGGCCTTTCATTTCAACAGCCCGTCGAGACACTCGAGAGCATAAGCGTCGGCACCCTCAATCTCCTCGAGGCAATTCGCATCGTGGAGCAGCCGATCAGGTTCTACAACGCGAGCTCAGGCGAATGTTTCGGTGATACCAGGGGAGAGGCGGCCAGGGAAGACACCCCATTCCGTCCGCGAAGCCCGTACGCCGTGGCCAAGGCAGCGGCCTTCTGGGAGGCCGCGAACTATCGCGAAGCTTATGGGCTCTACGCCTGCTCAGGTATTCTCTACAACCATGAATCGCCGCTGAGACCGGAGCGGTTCGTGACGCGAAAGATTGTTGCCGCGGCGTGCCGCATCGCTGCAGGCAACCGGGAAAAACTGCGCCTCGGGAATCTCGACATCGAGCGCGACTGGGGATGGGCCCCGGAATACGTCGAGGCGATGTGGCTCATGCTCCAGCAGGACGACCCTCGCGATTACGTGATCGCAACCGGAAAGGTGAGCAAGCTCGAGGATTTCGTTGACCTCGCATTCCGCGAAGTCGGCCTGAGCTGGAAGGATCACGTGGAGACGGACCCTGCGTTCCTCCGGCCTACCGATCTGTCCCGCGGCCTGGGAGATCCGTCACTGGCTCAAAAAAATCTGGGATGGAAAGCGAAATACGCCATGCCGGACGTGGTGCGGATGATGATCGCGGGCGAGAAAGACCTCGCGGCCGGGAAGCCTATTTGAAAACCTTCCTCCAGAACCCGAGCTGGACCTCCTCGAGAGGCTCGACGGGCAGCGGCGCTT
>DASWQD010000094.1:0-3305 GCA_036398255.1 Gemmatimonadaceae bacterium
GAGCGGCTTGAGGAACTGCACGCCCTTCTCGAAGAAGTCGCGCTGCCGCTCCACGATGTAGTTCATGACTTTGAGCATCGTCTGGCGGCGCTGCTCGATCGCCTGAATCATCCAGTTCGCGGAATTCAGCTTGTTCGAGATGAACTCCTTGTTCTCGCCTTCGAACTTCTTCTTGTCGCGCGCGATCTCCTGGTACGCCTTGCTCAGACGGAGACGCGGAAGATTCGCGTCGTTGAGGAAGACATGATACTGGCCGTCGATCTTGTCGACGATGAGATCCGGGATGATGTAGTTCTCATCCCCGGAGCGGAATCGCAATCCGGGCTTGGGGTCGAGCTTCGCGATTTCATCGGCGGCCTTCTGCACGTCGCTCGCGCTGATCCCGAATCTCTTCGAGATCTCGCTCCAGCGGTGCGCAATGAGCTCCTCGAAGCAGTCGCGCACCAGGCGAAACGGAACCGACTGGCTCAGCCCTGCTTCCTCGAGCTGGAGCATGAGGCATTCTCTCAGGTCGCGAGCTCCGACTCCCGGCGGGTCGAGGTCCTGAACCTTCTTCAGCATCTCCTCGCCTTCTTCCAGGGTGTACATCGGAAGGTCGCCGAAGTCGCGATCCTCGGCTTCCGCCGCCTGGGTGATCATCTCATTGACCGAGGCGATGACCTCGGGCACAGGCGTGGCGAGATATCCGTCATCGTTGATGTTGCCCAGGAACTCGTCGGCGAGAAGGGCTTCTCTGGGACTCAGCTCGAGAAGGTTGACCTGGTCTCGAAGGTGGTCACTCAAGTCCCGCGTCGCGACGGTGACGGGCTCGTAGTACTCCCTCTCCTCGTGCTCCTCCCGGCGCCCTCCGGCGGTATCGAATCCGTCGAGAAGAATCTCTTCCCAGTCGATCTCCTCGCCGCGCTCCTTTTCTTCCGGAGTTTCCGGAGACGCCTCCGCCTCGGTCTGCTCTTCTTCCTCGTCCTCTTCGACCTCGACCAGGTCGAGGAATGGATTATTCAGCAGCTCCTGTTTCAGGTGCTGCTGAAGATCCAGCAGCGGCATGTACAGAAGATCCATCGCCTGATAAAGGCGAGGATTGATCTTCAGCTCCTGCCGAAGCTGGGTTGACTGGCTCATGCCTGGCTTCACGACGCCGCTCCCGCTGCCCGCACGTGTGAGAATCGCTGGCGCAACCGCGCCGTTAGGGTGGGGCCGAGGTAGATGTCGGCCACCGTGTCGTCAAAGACCAAGTCACGAACAGTGCCAGACACCTTCACCTGTCCATCGAACATTATGTAGGCCCGGTCCACGATGTCGAGGGTCTGCTCGACATTATGGTCGGAAATCAGCACCCCGATGCCCCTGTGGCGCAAACCGGCCACGATTGTCTGGATATCGTGGACGGCAATAGGGTCGACCCCCGCAAAAGGCTCATCCAGCATCATGAACTTTGGATCGGTCACCAGCGCACGCGTTATCTCGAGGCGTCGCCGCTCACCCCCGGACAGGGAGTATGCCTTGTTCTTCCTGAGCCGCTTGATGCTCAGCTCGTCGAGGAGCTTCTCCAGTCGGCGGTGCCGATCCGCTGACGAAATCGGAAGGGTCTCGAGCACAGCCATGATGTTGTCTTCGACCGAGAGCTTGCGGAAAACCGAGGGCTCCTGCGACAGGTACCCGATGCCGAGCCTGGCACGCTCGTACATCGGCATGTTCGAGATGTCCTTCGAGTCGAGGTAAATCTTTCCCTTCTGCGGCTCGATCAGTCCGACGATCATGTAGAACGTGGTGGTCTTTCCCGCGCCGTTCGGCCCGAGCAGCCCGACGATCTCGCCCTGCTGAAGCTTTACTCCGACGTCATTGACTACAGCCCGTCGCCGATACGATTTGAGAAGGCCCTTCGCTTCGAGCGTGCTGCCACCGACCACAATCCTCGATGGATGAAGCGCTTCGACTGCGGAGTGTTCGCCGGTATGACGCAGAACCTCGCTGATCTCGGTGCGGTTCGGCGCTATTTCCTCCCAGATAGCCGGCGCAAGATTGATCCGGAGGTCGGTGGTCTCCTGCTCGCGATCGAATGGCTTGATCGCTCCGTCCCCCGCGAGGCGCGGGAGGATCGATCCGACGAGATAGGCTTCGACTTCATCGAGACCGAGACGTCCGGCCTCGCGCTCGGCATCCTTTCCTTCGGCGCGAAGGACGCGGAGGAATTCATCGCGATACCGGATTACCACATTGTGAAACGACGCAGACCCGTTGAGATCCGCTTCGCGGATGATTGCGCCGAGCGCAATCGACATGGATCGCTCGTCGCCGGAAAGGTGGCGTATGATCTCGCGGACGCGCGGAGGAAATGCTTCGATTGTCACGGGTTGCGCCGGGGTGCCGCTGGTGGAGGGACAGCCGGCGTTGTGCCTGGCCTTGCCTGTGGTCCTGTGCGTGCCGGATTTGGCCCGGCCGCCGACGGTTCGAGATAGACACCCGTCGCCTGGTCTACGACGTCTACGTTGTCGACGACTTTGTTCGCGAACACAACGGTGATGATGCGCCCGCGCACGTAGTTGATGTTCGGTGGTCCTTTCACGCCATTGTTCGGGGCAAGCTGGTAGAACGAGCTCGCATCACCCGTTGCGACGATGCGCTTTGCCTGCGGCCGGGAGGTCGTGTCGCCGGGAGCAATGCTGTCGAACTCAGCGAATACAGAGTCGCCGCTCATCCAGTCCCGCTCGGCTGATACGATGCGACTGGTGTCGGGAATGCTGTTGGCATGGGCTTTCCCGATAGCTCGCACCTCTCGAAGGCGCTGACCCGGCATCAAGGCATCGATGGAGTCAGCGACGACTCGGCGCTCCGGAGAGAGCGCAGTGGCTCTCGTCTTCCGTCCCCACGCGATCACACGGTTGAGCTGATTCTGAGTCACGCGCAGATCGACCGAGTCTGCGAGCAGCTCGAGGTCCTGGCTCAGGACGTGTCCGGAGGGAGTCGCGACGACTCTCTCGAGATTGCGGTTGCGCGAGTAGAGCTCGATCACGCCTCCGGTGAGCGTGAACGGCCTTCCCTTCCGGCTCTGCACGGACGGTGTTCTCATGAGCCGCGCGAATTCACGCTGCCCGTCGAGAAACACGGAGTCGCCTTTCGCGATCAGGTCAGGCCGAGTGATTTCTACATTGCCCGAGGCGTAAACGAGATTGTCACCTTCCGACACGAGCGTGTTGGAGACGACATCCACCGGCGTGGGAGGCTCACCGGGAGACGGCCGCTGAGCGATTGCCATTCTTGGGCGGCCTGTGGCGATCGTGCGGGCGAGTGGCCTCGTCGCCGAAGCG
>DASWQD010000095.1:0-3717 GCA_036398255.1 Gemmatimonadaceae bacterium
AGCCGAGACGGCAGCGAAGCCTGCGGCTCGCCGCAAGCGAGCGAGCGCAGCGAAGAAGGCGCCGCGCAAGAAGGAAGCGGCAGCCGCGGCACCAGCCGCTCCCGCTGCGAAGCGTGGCGGGAGAAAGAAGGCCGCGCCGAAAGCCACTGCCGGCTCGACGTCCGAGTAAATCACGGAGCCCCGCGCGAAATGTGCGGGGCTTCTGACTTATGCCGTCACCGATTCTAAAGCGGGCATTCTACGAGCGCGAAACGGAGGTAGTCGCGCGCGAATTGCTCGGGACGATTCTCGAGTGTCGAACGGAGCAGGGAATTACGAGCGGAATCATCGTCGAGACCGAGGCGTACATAGGGGAGGAGGATCCCGCGTGCCACGCCGCGGTTGGCCGCACACGCCGGACAGAGCCGCTCTACGGCCGGCCGGGATCGTCGTACGTGTACTTCATCTACGGCGTTCACTGGTGCTTCAATGCGGTTACGCGGCCTGAAGGTCTGCCGAGTGCCGTGCTCGTGAGAGCGCTTCAGCCACTCGACGGAGTCGAGCTGATGAAGGAGCGGCGCGGGCCGAAGATCAGCGCGGTGAATCTCACGAACGGACCGGGCAAACTCTGCGCAGCCCTGGGCATCGACGGCTCGATGAACGCTCTGTCGCTTCAACGGGGTGCGCTCGTCATTCGTGAAGGTGAGAGCGTTCCATCGTCGCAGATAGTCACCACGACGAGGATAGGAATAACAAGAGCGGCCGAGTGGCCGCTCCGTTATTACATCGCAGGCAACGAGTACGTTTCGCGGCCCTAGCGAATTCCTTCTCTCGCGCCGCCGAAATTGTAGCGGATGCCGACTTCGAAGAATCCCATTGCATCGTCGAGCAGGAAGCGGTTGCTGGCCGGACTGAACGACGCCTGGCCGAACACTGCCGCGCGACCGAACTGCGCCTGCACGCCGCCCATGCCGAGGAACGATGCCTGGCTCTTGCGGTCGTCGATGCGATCGTAGACTCCGTCTTCGACTCCTGTCTCGTCATCCGTGATGAGTGGCTCTGCATCGCCGATCACGTTCAGCGCGAGACCGAGTCCTGCGTACGGACGGAAGCGGCCGAACCGTTTCGGGAATGCAAGCGCGGCAAAGCTCAGGCGGCGAAGCTTGTCCACTTCGACGAACCGCACGCTGCCTTGAGCTGTGGGATCGAACACCGCTGACACGGCATCGACGTTCGCCTGATCGAGCGCGATGTAGAGCGCGCCGTGCGTGCGGGTGATCAGCCACTCGGCTCCGAATGTCGGAGCGGTCTCGCTGTCGCCATAGGTCGGCGAGAAGGTGGAAACTCCGCCCTTCACGCCCCAGAACCACGAGTCCTCGAAATCGCGCACGCGCTGCGCGGACAGGGTCGCGGGTATGAGCGCCACGGTGAAGACGCCGGCCATGAACAGTCTCGTCATTCGCATTCTAACGATGCCCCTGCCGGCTGACTTTTCGCTCACCGGCCGTTGGTGCGACCGGGGAGAGTCACACGATTATCAGATTATTCCGAGCTTCCTTCCGACGGACTTGAACGCGGCGATTGCCTCGTCGATGTCGTCGCGTGAATGCGCCGCGCTGAGCTGGCACCTGACGCGTGCCTGCCCGTGCGGAACCACGGGAAACCCGAATCCCGTAACAAAGACGCCTTCCTCCAGCAACATGTCACTCATTTGGATGGCGGTAGCCGTTTCCCCCACGATGATGGGCACAATCGGGGTGCTACCGGGGAGGGGCTTGAACCCGGCCTCCGTAATCTGCTCCCTGAAGTAGTTCGCATTGTCCCGGAGCTGCCTGACCCGTTCGGGGTGGGCGACGAGGAACTCGATGGACGCGAGCGCGCTCGCCGCAACGGTCGGCGGAAGTGCGTTCGAAAACAATTGTGGGCGCGATCGCTGCGTCAGCATGTCGCAGAGCGAAGCCGGTCCCGCCACGAATCCGCCGGCAGCTCCGCCGAGCGCTTTGCCGAGCGTCGATGTTATCACGTCCACTTCGCCGACGACTCCATAATGCTCGGCCGTGCCGCGTCCTGTGTCACCGAGCACGCCGGTGGCATGCGAGTCATCCATGACGACGATCGCGTCGTGCTTTCGCGCAATGTCCAGGATGTCCGGCAGCTTCGCGATGCTGCCTTCCATCGAAAACACGCCGTCGGTCCAGATGATTCTGCGCTTCGAATCCTTTGCCCCTGCCAGCTTCGCCTCGAGATCGCTCATGTCCGAATGAGCGTAGACCCCCGTTGTGCATTTGGTGATCGCCTTCGCCAGCCTGAGCGAGTCGATGATCGACGCGTGATTGAGCGCGTCGGACACGACGAAGTCGCCCTGCTCGACAATCGTCGCAGTGAACCCCTCGTTCGCGTTCCAGCAGGAGACGTATGAAAGCGATGCCTCGGTGCCGACGAGATCCGCGATTGCTCTCTCGAGATCGCGGTGAACCGTGAAAGTCCCGCAGATGAAGCGAACACTCCCTGTCCCCGCGCCGAATCGAGCGAGACCGTCGACACCGGCTTTCACAACGGACGGTTCATCGCACAGGCCGAGGTAGTTGTTTGACGAGAAGATCAGCACGTCCCCGCGGCCTTCCATCTGCACCCGCGCCGACTGCGGCGAGTCGAGATAGTTGAGGCGCTTGTACACCTTGTCGGTCTTGAGCTGTGCGATCTGCGCCTTGAGCTCGGTGTCGAATGTCTTGTTCAGTGCCAAGTGTCTTTCCTCAGTTCAGGCGACTTCGAAGATGACCTTGCCCGCATCGCCCGATTTGATCGCGGCGATTGCCGCATCTGCTTCAGACATCGGGAAACGATGGGTGATCACTGGCTCCGGGTTGAAGTCGCCGGCGCGAAGGAACCGTGTCATCTGGTGCCAGGTGTCGTACATCCTGCGGCCGACTACGCCGTAGATGGTGATTCCCTTGAAGATCACTTCCTTCGCGAGGTCGATGTCGAACGGCTTCGACGGAATGCCGAGCATCTGCACTCGTCCGCCCGCGCGCACCAGCTCTAATGCCTGATGGATCGCCGACGGGACGCCGGACATCTCGAGCACCACGTCCACGCCCAGTCCTTGAGTGTGCTTGCTGACGACGGCGCTCGCTTCAGGCGGCGTCACGATGTCGTGCGCCCCCATTTGTTTCGCGAGCTCGAGGCGTTTGGGATTGATGTCGGATGCAATGACGCGTGCGGCGCCCGCAGCGCTGCAGATGCCCACCGCGAAGATCCCGATTGGACCGCATCCGGTGACGAGCACCGTAGCGCCGGGAATGTCGGCGGTGAGTGCCGTGTGAAACGCGTTGCCCATCGGATCGTGAATGCCTCCGACGTCATAGCTGATCTCGTCGTCGAGATGCCAGACGTTGGTTGCGGGCATCGCTATGTACTCGGCGAAACAGCCGTCGCGATCGACGCCGATGATCTTCGTGTAGGGACAGACGTGAGCATTGCCCGTGCGGCAGAGCAGACATCGTCCATCGACGATGTGTCCCTCGGCGGTGACGCGGTCGCCCTCCTGCACGTCGGTGACGAGGCGGCCCACCTGCACGACATCGCCGGAGAATTCGTGTCCGACAACGAACGGCGGCTTGCATCGCGACTTCGCCCAGTCGTCCCATTCGTAGATGTGCACGTCAGTTCCGCAGACACCCGCGCGTCTCACGCGGATGAGAACTTCATCATCACGGATGCGGGGCTCGGGAACATCGC
>DASWQD010000096.1:0-2313 GCA_036398255.1 Gemmatimonadaceae bacterium
CCACTGCGTGCGGGCGTGTAGATCCTGATCGTGACCGGACGGAGATCATGCTCGCGAACTGGGCGATGCGGGATGGTAAACCGATTCTCGCGGTATGCCGCGGGGCGCAGCTTCTCTCTGTCGCGGCGGGCGGCTCGCTGTACCAGGACGTGACTTCCGAGTATCCCGGAGCCATCAAGCACGATTACTGGCCAAAGAGCGGAGTGAGCACGCGACAGGATCTCGTGCATCCGGTGAAAGTCGTTCCCGAAACGCGCCTCGGCCGCATCCTGAGCGATGACACGTTCCTGGTGAACAGCATGCATCATCAGGGCATCAAGGAGCTGCCGCCGACTCTCCTCGCAAACGCTTTCGCGCCCGATGGCTTGATCGAAGGAGTGGAATCGCGCGGTGACGAATTCGTTCTCGGGGTGCAATGGCATCCGGAGGATCTCGCAGATTCCGATCCGAAGATGCGCAAGCTGTTCGACGCTTTCGTGAGCGCATCCGTGGCCTGGCACGTGACGAGATCGGCTTGAAGTTCGTAGACGACAGGCTTCCGCGAAGACTCGACGGCTGGCGCAGCCCGCGCCTCGGCCTCGAGATGCCGATCGTCACCTACGGCACACGCGGCCGGCCGGTGCTGCTTTTCCCGACTGCTGCCGCCGACTACCTCGAGAACGAGCGGTTCTTTCTCGTGAAGGCCGTCGAGCCGGCGATCATGGCGGGCCGAATCAGGCTCTTCTCGATCGACAGCATCAACAGCCATGCGTGGATGGACCGGTCGCTCCCGGTTCGCGAGCAGGCTCGCCGTCAGGCGTTGTATTCCGGGTACGTCGAGGAAGAGGTTGTGCCGTACATCCGCATGGCGGTGGGCAACCCTTCCGAGCGGATCGCTACCACCGGCGCGAGCTTCGGCGCATTCCACGCGGCCAACGCGTTTTTCCGCCGGCCCGACCTGTTCGACACTCTCATCGGCATGAGCGGCTTCTACGACCTTGGCCCTTCATATCTCAAGGGCTATTCGGACGAGAACTGTTTCTTCAACAATCCGGCGTGGTTTTTACCCGGAATTTCCGACGGGCCTCTCAACACGCTCCGCCATCACAGCCGCATCGTCATTGCGACAGGGCAGGGAGCGTATGAAGCCCCGCAGGCGTCGCGCAATCTCTCGGATATTCTGAACCGGAAGCAGATTCCGCATCTCCTCGACCTCTGGGGCCACGACGTCAATCATGACTGGCCGTGGTGGCGAAAGATGCTGCCGCACTTCATCGACAAGCTCGGTTACTAGCTGAACGAATGCCGAACGTAGTCTTTGCCGCGCCGATTCTCTCGGAGAATGCGTCGGGAATGATCGAGGCAGCAGCGAGCCTTCCCGGCGTGAGGCTTGGAGTGATCACGCAGGATCCGGCGGAGAAGATGTCCCCGGCTATCGCGCGGTCGGTGTTCGCGCACTGGCGCGTGAACGACATTCTCGATTCCGGCCAGCTCGCCTGGGCCGCGACGGAGCTGTCGAAGCGATTGGGTGGTCTCGACAGGTTGTTCGGTGCGTACGAGCAGCTTCAGGTGCCGCTCGCCGAAGTGCGCGAGAAGCTTGGCATCGAGGGAATGCGGCCCGATGTCGCGCGACGGTTCCGCGACAAGAACGAGATGAAGGATGTCTTTCGCGCCAATGGACTTCCGTGCGCGCGGCACAGTCTGGCAGAGAGCGCGGATCAGGCGGTTGACTTTGCGCGAGAGGTGGGCTTTCCGGTTGTGGTGAAGCCGCCCTCAGGCGCCGGATCCGTAGCGACGTTCAAGGCGGACGACGAGGCATCGCTGCGGGAAGCCGTGGCGAAGGCCGCTCCGCGAAAAAGCGATCCCGCTCTCATCGAGGAGTTCATCGTCGGCGACGAGTATTCGCTCGAGACGATCTCGATCAATGGCAAGGCCGTGTGGCATTCGCTTACGCACTATTATCCGAATCCGCTCGACGTCGTGCGCAACAAGTGGATTCAATGGTGCGTGGTCTCGCCTCGAGAAGTCGACGACCCGAAATACGACGACATTCGCGCTGCCGGATCTCGCGCGCTCGAAGTGCTCGGAATGGACACCGGCTTGAGCCACATGGAGTGGTTCCGGCGGCGCGACGGAAGCATCGCGATCTCCGAAGTCGCTGCCCGGCCACCGGGCGCTCAGATCACGACGCTCAACTCGCGGGCACACGATATCGACTTCGTGCGGGCGTGGGCTCAGGTGATGATCTTCGGAACGTTCGAGCGCCCGGTTCGAAGATACGCTGTCGGCATTGCATTCCTGCGCGGCCAGGGGAGCGGGCGCATCAAGAGTATT